>DPWD01000242.1 GCA_003526465.1 Hyphomonadaceae bacterium | reverse complement strand
GGATGCGCAGGGGCGGGTGCTCGCGCCGGCTGACGGGCGTGTTACGCGCGCGCCAATTCCCCAAGGCGCGGTCGTGATGGCTGGAGATGTCGTCGTCGCCATCGCCACTGGGGCGCGGGTGCTTCGGCTGGAGCTGCCGGAGGCGCAGGCAGCGTTTCTCGCGGAGGGGCAAGATGTTCGGATTCTTGGCGCCGGAGATGGCGATGCGCCACGGGCGGTGCGGGTGCGGCAAGTTTATCCCGCCATCGAGAACGGACGCGTCACAGCGGACCTCGATGCGCAAAGCTTCGAGGGGGATTTTGTTGGCGCCCGCGTGCGGGTGCTGGTCCAGACTGGACGCCGCGAGGCGATTATCGTTCCGTCGCGCTACCTCGTTACCCGCTTTGGGGTCGATTATGTTCGTCTGGTCCGCGAGCGCGGCGCGGTGATTGATGCGCCGGTGCAGCGCGGCGCGCCCGTTCCTACGGATACGCTGCCGGACGGCGTCGAGATTTTGTCGGGCTTGGCGGCGGGCGATGTGATCATCCCGCCGGAGCCGCGGACATGAGCCTCGGCATTTCCGGCGCGCTGACCAAGGGCGCGATCCGTTCGCCGCTCACCCCGCTTTTCTTGCTTACTGCGCTGGCTTTGGGCCTGCTGGCGCTGTTCACGATCCCACGCGAAGAAGAGCCTCAAATCTCAGTGCCGCTCGTGGATATCAGCGTGCGCGCCGATGGCTTGCGCGCGCCCGACGCGGTCGAACTCATCACCAAGCCGCTGGAGACAATCGTCAAGGCCGTCGAGGGCGTTGAGCACGTCTATAGCCAGACGGAAGACGACCGCGTTCTGGTGACGGCGCGCTTCCTTGTCGGCACAGACCCCGACGACGCCATCGTCCGCATCCAGCAGGAGATACGCGCTAATTATTATCGCATCCCGATTGGCGTGCCCGAGCCGCAGATCGTGGCCCGCGGCATCAATGACGTGCCGATCATGGTGATTATGCTATCGCCCACGCCCGAGGCCGCCGACCGCTGGAACGACGGCGCGCTCCATCGCATCGCGGACGAACTGCAGAGCGAACTCATGAAGGTCGAGAATGTCGGCCTTACCTTCATCGTCGGTGGCCGGCCCCAGGAAATCCGCATCGCCCCCGATCCCGGGAGGCTCGCGCTCTATGGGGTGCCGCTGGGACGCGTGATCGAGGCCGTGCGCAACGCCAACCGCTCGTTTCCAGGCGGCGATCTGCGGGGACGCGAGGGAACATCCTCGGCAATCGTGGGGCGCACGTTCGACGATCCCAACGAAATCGGGCTGCTTACGGTTCAGGCGGCTGACGGGCGCGCCGTCTACATCCGCGATGTCGCTGACGTAACGCTTGGGCCGCGCGAGGATCAGGCCCGTGTTTGGCGCTTTACGCGCGAGGGGGAGAGCCAACGCGTGGCGCCGGCGGTCAGCCTCGCCATCGCCAAGCGCGACGGCGCCAATGCCGTACTGGTCTCACAGGCTGTGGAACGGCGCCTACATGCACTGGAAGGAAGCCTTGTTCCTGAGGCCGTCGAAGTCGCCGTGACGCGAAATTACGGCGAGACCGCCAACGAAAAAGCCAATGAACTGCTTTTCCATCTAGGGCTCGCCACGCTCTCCATCGTTGCCCTGATCTGGTTCACGATCGGCCGGCGCGAGGCGATGGTGACCGCGGTTGTGATCCCGACCACGATCCTTCTCACGCTGTTCGCCTCGAACCTGATGGGTTACACCATCAACCGCGTCAGTCTGTTCGCGCTCATCTTCTCGATCGGCATTCTGGTCGACGACGCCATCGTGATCATCGAGAACATCGCGCGTCACTGGGCCAATAGGGAGGGGCGCTCGCGTGTGGACGCCGCGGTCCAGGCGGTTGCCGAGGTTGGCAATCCGACCATCGTCGCCACGCTGACCGTGGTTGCGGCGCTGTTGCCGATGATGTTCGTCTCCGGCCTCATGGGGCCGTACATGGCGCCGATCCCAGCGAACGCTTCGGCGGCGATGCTGTTTTCGTTCTTCGTCGCGGTAGTGATTGCGCCATGGCTGATGCTGAAGCTGGCGCCGAAGGCGGAAGTCACGGCGCTCCACCGGGCCCATGGCCACGACGACGAGGGTTTTTTTGGCAGGCTCTACCGCCGCGTCGCTCTGCCGATCATTCGCTCCCGCAAGAACGCGCGGCGGTTTCTGATCATCGTCGGCGTGGCGACCATCCTGGCGATGTCGCTGTTCGCTACGCGTACGGTGCGCGTCAAACTCTTGCCGTTTGACAACAAATCCGAACTGCAGGTCGTGATCGACCTGCCAGAGGGCGCTCCGCTGGAAGCCACGGAGCGTGTGCTGATCGAAGCCGCGGGGGTGGCGGGGACGGTCGGGGAGGTGCAGTCAATCGACGCCTATGCCGGCACGGCGGCGCCATTCAATTTCAACGGCCTCGTGCGGCACTATTACATGCGCCAGCGGCCCGAGCTGGGCGATCTACAGCTCACGCTTGCGCCTAGGGATGAGCGTGGCCGTTCAAGTCACGCCATCGCGCTCGATCTGCGCGAGCGGCTAGGGGGCTTGCATGCGCCCCAGGGGACGGTCGTGCGCGTCGTCGAGGTGCCGCCGGGGCCGCCGGTGATATCGACGCTGCTGGCCGAAGTGTACGGACCAGACGCAGAGACACGGCGAACAGTAGCGCGGGAGTTGCGGGGTATCTTCGATCGAGTTCCGTATTTGGTCGACATTGACGATGGCTTCGGCGTTCCGCGGCCGCGCCTTAGGCTCGTTCCCAATCGCGAACAGATCGAGTTTTTCGGCGTTACCGAGCGCGACATGCTCGATTCCGTCGCCGCCGCCATGGGTGGGCAGGTCGTCGGCTACTCGCATCGCGGCGAGGGGCGCAATCCGATCGAAATATCCGTGCGCCTGCCGCAATCGGCGCGCGTGTGGAATGAAAATCTCGCCTCCATGCCGGTGGCTGCGGCGGCCGATGGCGCGCGCTTGGTCGAATTGGGTGAATTGGTCGAGGCCCAATCGGAGGCAGGGTCGTATCCGATTTTCCGCCGCAATGGCCGCTACGCCGAAATGGTCATGGCCGAACTCGCCGGCCAATATGAAGCGCCGATCTATGGCATGCTCGATGTCGAGCGCCTTGTGCGCCGGCACGATTGGGGCGCACTGCCGCGACCTGAGATCATCGCTTACGGCCAACCGGAGGACGAAAGCGTGCCTTCGCTGCTGTGGGACGGCGAGTGGGAGATAACTTATGTGACCTTCCGCGACATGGGCGCGGCGTTCATGGTCGCGATTCTTGGCATCTACATCCTGGTGGTGGCGCAGTTCAAGAGCTTCAAGCTGCCGCTTGTTATCTTGACGCCGATCCCGTTGACCCTGATCGGCATCGTCCTGGGCCACATCCTTTTCAATGCGCCGTTCACGGCCACATCGATGATTGGCTTCATCGCGCTCGCCGGCATCATCGTGCGCAATTCGATTCTGCTGGTCGATTTTATCCGTCACGCCAAGACGGAAGAGCGTCCGCTGCGCGAGGTGTTGCTTGAGGCTGGCGCGATACGCTTCAAGCCGATCATGCTGACCGCCTTGGCGGCGATGATCGGCGCTGCGGTGATCCTGTTCGATCCAATCTTCCAAGGCCTGGCGATCTCGCTGCTGTTCGGCCTCGCCTCGTCAACGCTGCTTACGGTGCTGGTGATCCCGGCGATCTATGTTGTGATGCGCGACGATGGCCGAGGCGTCGAAGCGCATGAGTTTCAACCGGAACCGCATCTCTTGGCGGCGGAATAAGGAAGGCAGAGGAGAAGAGAGATGAGCTATTTTTTTGCGAAGACCGTAGACGGAACGGCTGAAGACGCGATTGCGCGCGTCAAGACAGCCCTCGCCGCCAAGGGCTTCGGCGTCCTGAGCGAGATCGATGTGGCGGCGACGCTGAAGGCAAAGCTGGGTTTCGACATGGCCCCGTATGTCATCCTGGGCGCATGCAATCCTCAGTACGCGCATCGTGCGCTGCAGATCGAGCCTCGAATTGGAACCATGCTGCCGTGCAATGTGATTGTGCGCGAGCTATCCCCAGGCAAGGTCGAGATCGCAGCCATCGATCCCGTCGCTTCCATGCAGGCGGTCGAGAACGAAGGTCTCGCCGCGGTGGCGGGGCCGGTGCGGACGATGCTGCAGGACGTGGTGACAGCCCTTTAAGGGGCAGAAACTGGCCGCTGCTGCATGACTAGGGTCCAGACTCATTAAAG
>DPWD01000050.1:2087-3364 GCA_003526465.1 Hyphomonadaceae bacterium | reverse complement strand
AGCGGCTTCCGCTGCGGCGCGCGCGGCAATGCGCTCTTCCGCCGAGGCGCGGAACGTGGCGTCGTCGGCGTGCCGCATGGAGCGCAGCACGGAGTCGAATGCGGCAATCGGCGGTTCGCCATCGTAGTTCACGCAAAACGCCATCATGTCCACGCCAGGGCGCAATTGCAGCCCGGCGTAAACCTTGAGCGAGCGGGTCGGAGAATCCAATTCCGCGCGTTGCATTGGCCAGAAGCCGGTGTCATCGCGTGCGTGCGAAACCAATACCGCCGAATTATTTGGGAACACCCGTTGCTGATTGTTGGCGCGTTCGAGCCAGAAGGCGTCGGTGAATTGCGCGTCGTTGCGGGCGGTGCGCCAGATATCGTACGCGGCGGAATTGGCCGTGCTAGGATTGGTGGTGGCGACGAAGCGGCATTCGTTGTCGTCATTGCCGGCGATAACAAAAGTTATGTTGGCCGCGGACGGCTCCACAGTCACCGGCCAATTCGCCGGGGCGTCGAAGATGATCCGGCCCGCGGGGTCGCGGTATTCGCGCGCGTCCGCCGCGCCCAAAGACAATCCAACGCCGACAATCGCGGCAAGCGCCAGTGCGCGCATAAGCTCACTCCCAAACCGATCCCTGCGCGCGGAATTTCGCCGGGTTTTTCCCCCCGTCAAGACCCGCGCTGCCAATCGGGGGCTATTAGCGGGCCCGCTGGGGCCTTATCGTGGCGAAAATCGGAGTTTGCAGCCATGAGCCTCAAAGGAAAAACCCTGTTTATCACCGGCGCCAGCCGGGGCATTGGCTTGGCCATCGGCCTGCGGGCGGCAAGGGATGGCGCCAATATTGTCATCGCCGCCAAGACCGCCGAGCCTCACAAGAAGCTCCCCGGCACCATCTATTCCGCTGCGGAAGAGGTAGAAAATGCCGGCGGCCAGGCGCTGCCTTTGGTGGTGGACGTGCGCGAGCCCGATAGCGTCAACGCGGCGGTGGAGGCGGCGGTCGCCCGCTTCGGCGGCATCGATATTTGCGTCAACAATGCCTCGGCCATTCAGCTCACCGGCACGCTCGCCACCGACATTCGCCGTTACGATCTGATGAACGGGGTGAATGCGCGGGGAACCTTCATCGTGTCGCGCGCCTGCCTCCCGCACCTGAAGAAAGCCGCCAACCCGCACGTGCTGATGCTGTCGCCGCCGCTCGACATGTCTCCCCGCTGGTTTGGCGGGCACGTCGCCTATACCATGGCAAAATACGGCATGAGCATGTGCGTGCTCGGCATGGCCGAGGAGTT
>DPWD01000050.1:0-2048 GCA_003526465.1 Hyphomonadaceae bacterium | reverse complement strand
AAGGCATGAAACACTGCCGCACGCCGGATATCATCTCGAACGCCGCGCATGCGATTTTTTGCAAACCGGCGCGGCAATGCACCGGGAATTTCTTTATCGACGACGTGCTGCTTTATGCGGAGGGCGAGCGAGATTTCGACAAATACCGCGTCGANNATGCCGGACTTCTTCGTGCCGGCGGATTGTGCGCTGCCGCCGGGGGTGAGCATGGGGAGGGTGGGGTGAGGGGTATATTTTAGCGCTAAGCGTATTGACAACATATTGTCAATACGGCTATATATTGTCCAATGCAATCTGACCTTGCCGTTACCGGCGCAGCGCGTCTCACCGACCTGATCCTGGAGGTCTTCCGCCTGAATGGCCGCCTGTTGGACGCCGGCGACGGGCTCGTGGTCGATTTGGGGCTTACCAGCGCACGCTGGCAGGTGCTGGGCGCCATCGACGCGGCTGCAGCGCCAATGCCGGTCGCGCATATCGCCCGCGCCATGGGCCTGTCGCGCCAAGCGGTGCAGCGGCTCNNGCTCGCGAACGAGATGGAGGCCGACGGGCTTCTCGTTTTCGCGCCCAATCCGCACCACGAGCGCGCGAAGCTCGTGCTGATGGCCGAAGCGGGAGAGGTCGCGTTCCGTCGCGCCATGCGCAAGCAGCAACGCTGGGCCGCCGCCCTGATCGTCGGAATTTCGCCCAATAAGCTGGAAGAAGCCATCGCGACACTGCGCGCTTTGCGTTCCAAGCTCGAGGAGGACTGACGCCGTGGAATACGCACTTCTGCGTTTCGTACACATTCTTGGCGCAATTCTGATCGGCGGCGGCCTGATCAGCGTCTGGATGGCCGACCTGCGGTCGCGGCAGTTGCACGAACTCAAGCCGTTTTCCGAGGCAGTGCGCAACATCGCCGTTTCGTATGACGGCTTGGTCGTGCCGGGCGCGGTGTTATTGTTGGCCTCTGGAACTTGGTCGATCGTTCGATTCTACGGCGGATGGGATTTTGTCAAGGTCCCGTGGCTTGCCGCAATGGTCGCCCTGTTCGCGCTTGAATTCGTCGAGGGCAACACGATCACACGACTTTATTTTATGCGGCTGAACAAGCTGACGCGGAAGGCTCTGGAACATGGGCGCATGACCCCGGAATTGGAACAGGCGCGCGGTGAACTGGTCCCCACTTTCACGCATTTCCTCGATCTTCCAATCTTGTTCCTCATTGTCGCCTTAGGCGCCACGCGCCCCAATGATTGGACGTTGTTCCTGGTCGGCTCGGCTGTCGCCATCGTCTTGGCGACCGTGCTGACGATTGTGATCCCCCGGCTCTATCCTTGGGGCGCCGAAACAGCCTCCCGCCGTTGAGGTTTGCACACGGCTGGAGAGCGTGTTGCTTCAGACTTAGACTCCACCCGGGGCCCATATACGCAAGCGTTGGTGGTTATGGGCCCCGGAATTCGCTNNCGCGAATCCGGGGATGGGTGAGAAGTAAACCAGACTGAGTGCAACACGCTCGATGGCCCCCCCCATGCTCATCCAGCTCCTCGCCCTCACCTCCGCCGCGCTGTTCGCCGGCGCTGCCTTCTACATCAACATCGCCGAGCAGCCCGCGCGCCTCATGCTCGACGACCGCGCGCTGCTGACGCAGTGGAAGCCGAGCTACAAAAGGGGCTTCGCGATGCAGGCGTCGTTGGCGGTGATCTCGGCGGCTCTGGGGTTCTGGGCGGCGTGGCAGGCGCAGGACTGGCGCTGGGCCGTGGGCGCGGCGCTGATCCTGGCGAACTGGCCCTACACNNCACAAGCTTGAGGCCATCTCCAACGAGCAGGCGGACGCGAACGCGCGCGCGCTCATCGTCACATGGGGCGGCCTGCACGCGGTCCGCACCGCGCTGGGGAGCGCTGCGGTGTGCGCGTATCTTTGGGCGCTATTGTAGCGACGCCACCCCTAGCCATCCGGGTGCGCGCGGCCTACATGCGGCGTTCAAATTTGCACTTTCTCCGAGTTCCCCTTGCCCATCCTTTCCATTCGCGACGTTTCGAAAACCTATGCCTCCGGCGTTGTCGCGCTG
>DPWD01000009.1 GCA_003526465.1 Hyphomonadaceae bacterium | reverse complement strand
CGCCGCCTCGATCGCGTTCTTTACCTGATGGGTCGCGGGCGGGCCGATCACGCCATCGAGCCGCGCTAACAGCACGGGCCCGGCCTCGGGCTGAGCCAGCACGCGCGGCGCGGCCAGCGCCAGCAGCGCCAAGAGCGCAAAAATCAACAGCCGCTTCAGGGCCATGGTTTGCAGTGTAGCGCGAAACTCAGCGAATTCCGACTCTTTCGGCGAGTCTTCCAGGAAAGGGCGCTTCGGCACTCGCCGGGGAGAGACGCGTCCGCGCTGGCGTTCAGCGAAACCCAGTACCGCGATGTCGTCGGCTCGCTGAGCTGAACAGCGCCCGTGTTGGGGGCGAGCGCGATGAGCCCCGCCTACGCCACACCGTTCGCCGATCGCGCAAGCGCCGGTCGTCTGCTCGCAGTGGAACTCGCCAAGCTCCAGTCGGATCGACCCATCGTCCATGCGTTGCCGCGCGGGGGCGTTGCGGTGGCGGTTCCGATCGCGGTCGCGAAAGACCGGGATCGGCGCGCGCGCTGCCGGCGTCCAACAACGCTCACCATCGACGTGAATACGTAGTCCCCGACGCCGGCGTCAATTTTGGGGCGCCATTCCTTCCGCTCGTAACAATGCAGCGACGGAGCTTGTTTGGCCCTTGGGTCGTGGCGCGGCGCGGGTGACCTCACCCCAAGGGAGTGCGCAATGATTCCGTTTCAGAAGGCGTTCGATCGACGGCGCGGAGACCTTCAAGGAGATGCGCGACGTGAAACCGGCCGTGTTCGGCTTCGCCGTGGCGGCCGATCCCAAGGACGCCAACACGGCATGGTTTGTCCCGGGCATCAAGGATCAGTACCGGGTGCCGGTGGACGGCAGGCTTGTGGTGACGCGCACGCGCGACGGCGGCGCAAGCTTTGAGAGCCTGAGTGAAGGTCTGCCGCAGGCCGATTGCTATGACCTTGTCTATCGCCATGCGCTGGCGGTGGACGACGCGGGCGCACGCCTGGCCATGGGCTCGACGACGGGCAATCTCTGGATCAGCGAGAACGGTGGGAAAGCGTGGACCCATGTGAGCGCGCATCTGCCGCCGATCGCGGTAGTGCGCTTTGCATAGCCTCACAGAGGCAGGCGCTGTTTGAGGTGGGTCAAGCGGTCGCTTCTCGACGAAGCAACAGTGTTGATGCAAGCCACCACAATAGAGCGAGGACGGCGAGCACTGTCGCGCCCGCGATCAGAGCGCCGTACTTCAGCACCACGCGCACGGCCCCATAAAGCCGATCGATCGCCGCGAGATTCGCATGGTTCGGAATCTCGCCTGCACGGATATCCTCTCCGATCAAGAGCGCGCTCTGGCGTGACGATGCGAAAGCGGGCCATTCTGGCAAGCCTTCGCCGTTGGGATCGCCGGTCTTGGCGAAGTTCGTCCAATAGGCCGCCATGGTTTCCGCCAATTCGCGGTCAGCGTCTGTCCAAGGGCGGTCTCACGTCATTCAAAGAGGTCGGCAATGACTAAGACGCGTATTCATCCCGAGACCGGCAAGGCCCTGCGGCGCGGCGTGCGCCGGCAGAGGGTGAAGTTCGGCTCGATGACGCGGGTGGCCAGCGTGCCGGGCTGGTATCCCGATGACCACAGCGATTCCATCCATTCCGGCGCCGACCTGGCCGAATCCGACCGCGTGTTCCAGGAGCTGAAAGCCGCCTACGCCGCCCATGTGCGCAAGGTGCGTAAGCGGCTCAAGCTGACGCAGGAAGAAGCCGGCCGTCTCATCGGCGGCGGCCGGCGCGCGTTCCAGAAATACGAGAGCGGCGCCATGGCGCCAAGCGATGCGGCGGTGGCCTTGATCGAACTCCTCGACCGCCATCCCGAAGAGGTGGAGTTTCTCAAGTCGATCCGATCCGCCGCGTGAGGCTTTGCGCGGCGTGGCGCACGAGCCGAGCCGTAGGGAAGAGATATGGCCAGCCAGGATAACCTCGGCGATCGCATGAAGGCATATGAGGGCGTCGAAACCGAGCGCCTGATCTCCGCGGACCTGCCCTTGGTCGTGCGGCTTGACGGCCGCGCCTTCTCCACCTTCACGCGCGGCATGGACAAGCCCTTCGATGCCCGCATGTCGGAGCTCATGCGCGCCGTCACGGCGCACCTGATCGAACAGACGCAAGCATTGGTCGGCTATACCCAGAGCGACGAGATCACCTTGATCCTCGAACGCGAGACGCCGGAGAGCGAGCCGATCTTCGGCGGGCGCGTGTTCAAGATCGTGTCCGTGCTAGCCGCGATTGCGTCGGCGAAATTCACACTGCTTGCGGCCGAGGCGTGGCCCGAGCGCGTCGAACGCATCATTCCGTCGTTCGATTGCCGGGTGTTCAACGTCCCCTCGCGCGTCGAAGCGGTCAACGCGCTGATCTGGCGCGAACAGGACGCCGCCCGGAACGCTGTGCAGATGGTGGCGCAGGCGAACTTCACGCCTGGACAGTTGCGCGGCAAGTCCGCCGCCGAGCTGGTGGCGATGCTGGCGGAGATTGGCGTGTCGATGGAGGTGTTCCCGGTAGCCAATCGGCTCGGGCGCTATCTCGCAAAGCGCCCGGTCGAGACGACGCTTTCAGCGGAGGCCCTCGCGCGCATTCCAGAGCCACACCGCCCGCAAGGACCGGTGATGCGGTCACGCGTCATTGACCTGGAATTGACGCCGCTCGCAGCCCGACAGGATCGGGTCGAACTGATTTTTGGATGTGGAGCGAGGCCCGTGGCGACGATCAGAGCCTGACACCGTGCTCGACTGCGTCAAGGACGAGGCCCTTCGGGTCGCGCTAACGCGCGATCCTTGACCCAGCCTGTGCGCGATGTCCGATCGAAGGTGTCGCGGCGAGGGGCGTCTGAAAAAGCACGACCGCCGGCGGCGCGTCGTGCAAGGGGCAATAGGAAGACAGTGGTACTCTTATGTTAGCGCTCGTTTTCTTCCGACGTTGCTACCTTCGTCATCTGTCCGCCAGCCGTTCCACACCTGCGCGGACCTACGCCCAAAGTGAAGCGATCGGCGCCGCCCAGAGTTTTTCGCCATATTGGAGGCGCTGGCGCCCATCGTACAAGACAACCCCGAGCGCAAAACTGTCGCCTAGGGTGGCCGCAAGTTTACGCATCGGCGCAAACGCTTCCGGCTTCACCGTGGCGCCCGCTTTCACTTCGAGAGCGACAACTTTGCGGCCCCAATTCTCGAGGATAAAATCGATCTCGCCTCCGTCATGATCGCGATAATGGTGAATGTTGACCCGTTCCTCGGACCAACTGGCTTGCTTAGAGAGTTCCGAAAACACGAACGTTTCGACGATTGGGCCCAGGGATACACGATCTGGGCCCAGCGTCTCCGGCTCCAGCCGCCGCATGGCGGCCGCTAGACCTGAGTCGAGGAAGTGCAGTTTGGGCGCCTTCGCAAGGCGCTTCAGTTCGTTGCGGAACCATGGCCGCACGCGCCGCACCAGAAACATCTGCTCAAGCACGCCAACGTGGCGATCGACCGTCTTACGATCCATGCCCAATTGCGCCCCGAGTTGGGTGAGGTTGACCATCTCGCTGCAGTGTTGCGCGAGGAGTTCGACGAGCCTGGGCATGTCGCGTCGCCGATCGAGGTTGGCAATGTCGGCTAGGTCTTGTTCGATGAGCGCTCGGGAATAGGCCTCAAACCAATCGCGACGGCGCGCTCGATTGGTGCGGGCAAGCGCTTCGGGAAAACCCCCCGCCGCCACTAGGCGCTGGAGCTCCGCCGGATCCAAGGCGCCGCCGTCAGGCGGTCGGCCCTGGAATGCATCAGCGAGGAAGGTGGCACGGCGGCCGCCGATCTCGTCGCGCGAAAGCGGCAGCAGCTCGAAAACCTGAATGCGGCCCGCGAGCGAATCCTGGATCGTGGGCAGCATGCGGATGTCGGCGGAGCCGGTGATCAGAAATCGCCCCGGTGTCGCATCCTCGTCAACGGCCAATTTGATGGCCAACATCAACTCGGGCACGCGCTGGATTTCATCGATAATTGTCAGCCCGCGTGTTCTGCGGATGAAGCCCGTCGGGTCGTCGGTCGCCGCCTTGAAGGTAGTCGCTTCGTCGAGGCTCAAATACGCTGTGCCGGCCCCCGCTATTGAACGCGCAAGCGTGGACTTGCCTGATTGGCGTGGGCCGGCGATGGCGACAACCCTGGTGTCTTTCAGGGCCTCCCGGATGGGGGTCTCGAGGAATCGTGGGTACATGGGTAGAGCCGAAAAACGCGCACTAAGTTACCGAAAAACGGGCGT
The DNA here is from genome assembly GCA_003526465.1 of Hyphomonadaceae bacterium. Taxonomy (GTDB): domain Bacteria; phylum Pseudomonadota; class Alphaproteobacteria; order Caulobacterales; family Aquidulcibacteraceae; genus Vitreimonas. The sequence goes on along the minus strand of DPWD01000009.1, from coordinate 5,090 downwards.
ACGATAGCCAAATAACGGGCGTCAATCAATTCTCAGCGGCATGCCTGACCGGTTTCAAGTATTTGGCTTCCCGCGAGGGCCGCGTGCGGGCAGTGCCGTGCGATTCTCGCAATCGCCGCCCGCACAAACACTGGGGATCTGCTCACGCGTTGTCGCGGATCACCGCACGCTGGCTATACAGGGGCTATACAGGTGGCGCAATCGAGAAGGTGGCATCAGTTAAACCACTGATTTTATGGTGGTGGCGGGTGGACTTGAACCACCTACCTTGGGGTTATGAACCTAAGGTGATGCGGTTTTCACAGTTTGTTCCAAGTGGTCGTGCTTTGTATAACACATTGTCCTTATAGCGTTTTCTTACCGACCGGTGTAGTCCTTATCATCGCGAGGCGCCGGGGACTTCCAATCGCCAGGTGTCTATTAGGTGTCTGGCACCGACCTTGGGAGTGTACGGTGGGCGAGCAATCTGTCCGCGCTAGGATCAGCAAACGCGTCGTCGATGGGCTTGCGCCACATCCGAGTGGGGCCGCGCGCGTGTGCGCCTGGGACGCCGAGATCAAAGGCTTTGGAGTCAAAGTCTACCCGACCGGCCGCAAGGTCTATGTGGTGAAATACGACAGGAGGGGGAAGGACCAAACCTTCACGATCGGCGAGCATGGCAGTCCTTGGACGGCGGAAGCGGCGCGCACACGGGCGCGCGAGGTATTAAACGCCGTCGCCGGAGGTGGCGATCCGAGTGCGGACAAACAGCGCGAACGGACTGCCCTCACTATCGGCGAGATGATCGAAAAATGGCTCGAAGAGGGCCCGATGGCGCGGCCCACCAAACGCGAATGGTCGTGGGTTACGGATCGGTCGCGCTTGCGCCGTCACGTGGCGCCGCTTCTTGGGCGCATGGCGGCGTACGAAGTCACGCGGCGGGACGTCGAGAAGATGCAGGCGCGGATCGCCGCCGGCGCCACCGCAGGCGACGTGAAGACGGGGCCGCGTGGCCGGGCGATCGCGAAGGGTGGGCCGCTTGTGGCTTCAAACACCGTGGTCTGCCTCTCGGCCATGTTCGGCTGGGCCGTGGAACAGGGCCTGCTGAAGGCCAACCCGTGCCTCGGTGTGAAAAAGGTCAAGCCGGCGAAGCGTCAGCGCATGTTGAGCCGAGACGAAACCGCCCGGTTGCTTGACACACTTGATGAGATGGTCGCCGTTCGGACGCTCCGCGACTCTCATGCTGAGGTGCTTCGACTTCTCTTGCTGACCGGCGCGCGAAAGACGGAAATTCTCGGCCTGATGTGGCGCGAGGTTGATCTTGAGCGGCGCTGTATCTTGCTTCCCGAAGCGCGCTCGAAAACCGGCGCGCGCGATCCGATCCGCCTAGCTGTGCCCGCGATCGAGATATTGCAGCGCCAAAACCGCGGCTCCGATTACGTCTTTCCGCGCGCTGATGGCATGGGATACGTAGTTGGCCTGCAAAAGGTCTGGGAGCGCGTGCGGAAGCACGCCGGCTTGGAGGATGTCCGCATCCACGATCTTCGCCACAACGCTGCCAGCATCGCGGTAAACCAGGGCGCCTCGCTCTACCTGACCGGAAAGATGCTTGGCCATCGCAACGCCATGACGACGCAGCGTTATGCCCATGTTGCCGACGACCCTGTTCAACAGGTCGCCGAAAACGTTGCACGCGCCATTGTCGAAACCCGATCGTCAGCCGACAAGCTCTGACACTGCCCAGGCGTTTTCCGGAAACCAGCGCTGGAGGCGAGTATGCTCAACCCAAACCTTGACCCCAGCCCCTTGCACGACGCGCCGCAGGCCGTCGTGTTCCTGAATTGACGCCCCTCGCAGCGACGCCTCCAGAAGGACAGCGCGCGCAGGGGCGGTCAAGGATCGCGCGTCAGCGCGACCCGAAGGGCACGTCCTTGACGGCGCCGAGCACGCTGTCATGCTTCAGGCAAAAAAGCGGCTTTGCGCTCAGCGCGTCCGAACATAGCCCTCGGGCAATTCGTCGCCTGGCTGCGGCGGCTCGCCAACTTCGCGATTAAGGAACTGCATCACCCATTCCGGATCAGAGCACCGCTTGCGCTCCTCGAAGAACTTGCGTGTCTTGATTGCCTCAAGATGGCGCTCAACCGCCTGGATCGCAATCGCCTCCAAGCTGATGCCCTCACCGACTGCTTCCGCCGCCAGCGCTTCCCGCAATTCGTCGGGGATCATCAATGGCTTCAACTCACCCATTGTCGCGCTCCAACTCATGAAGAATACCAGATGGTGCCACAACCGGCAAACTAAACCGCTTCGACGCCTCCGCGAAATCACGGACATTGAACGTGACGATTGCGTCCGCTCGTCCGTTTAGGGCCGCCTCTATGACGTGGTCGTCGCCGGGGTCGGGGCCAAGGGGCCGCCACCGGAAATTGACCTCCACGGGGTCAAGCAACGCCGCCACCTGTTCGGCAAACTTCGTCGCCTCAGCCTCGGACACTTCCAGGCCGCTGCGGACCTCGGGCCGCGCACAAACATCCAAATATTCGAGGGCGAGGCTCAAGGTGCCGATGAGTGTTAACCGGCCGCGTGTCGCCAAGCGAATGAGTTCAGCGGAGGCGCCGGTCTGCGAACGCAAGGCGGCCACGATGACGTTGGTGTCCAGGACAAGGCGCATGGCTCACCCTTACCGCGATTCCCTTCCATACTCGCTGGTTGAGCCGCGGATGCGTTTAGTCGCCCATTCGTCGAGCACGCGGTCGATGTAGCGCACGAGGCGCGGGCCATACTTGACGAACGGCGGGCCTTCGCCGGTGACGCGCCAGCGGTTGAGCGTGTGCTTGGAAATCTTCAAACGCGTGGCGGCTTCTTCGACGGTGAGCAATACATCCGCGGACATAGGCGTTCTCCTTGTTCCACTCGCCAAGACCAACGTCTCGGCGCATAAGGAAAACGCCGACGAGCCATGCTCACCAGAGCCTTCTGCCGCTGCATGAAAAGTCGATTTGGCGCCGAGAAAGGCGTCTGTTTCTTTCTGTTGCTTTGGCTCGCAGCTTTTGTCCCGTGCGATCCCGCAACGGCCAGCGATGGCCCTTAATGTCCCGCATTGACCCAGCGCCACAATTCGCGTGCGTGAAGAAAGCTGAATTCGGCGTTTTGGCTCAACGCTTGGCGCTCTTGTCGTCCAGAAATTTCTCAAGATCCGCCGGGCGATAGGCGACGAGGCGAGCGCCGCAATGGGTCCAACGCGGCCCGCTTTTCTTGGCGCGCCAGTTTTTCAATGTGCTCACCGACACGCCAAGGTATTGCGCCGCTTCGCGTGGGCTTAGCACTATGGGTCGTTCGACAATGGGTTTGGCCGCCGGTTTGGGCTTACGCGCGGCCGCCGGTTTCGCGCTCACCGCGCGCGGCGCCGGGCCGGCCTGGGTCGCGTCAAACAATCCCAGCTGACGCGGATCGTGCGATGGGCTTTGAGTTCGCTTGCCGGGCGATTTCTTCCGCGTACGACTCACTCTCGAAAGCTCCGGTGTTGGCTGAACACAAGCGAGAGCAGCAAACCGGGCGCCAGAGGGGGTTCCGGCGGACACGATCAGATTCGATCCTCAGCGTTCGAGGCCCAAGCCGCGCCCGATGCTGCGCTCCAAGCCCTTGGCAAGTTCGCGCGAGAGTTCGAGCGATCGTGTCGGGCCTTCTCGCACCTTGAGCACCACCTCGTCGCCGACGCCGATGTCCCTGGTCTTGCGCATCGGCACGGCGACAATGTCGCGCCCGCGCTCCAGCACCGCCGTTTTGCCCGCGAACAATTCGCGCACCTCGCGTACTTTCCAGGCGCCTTTGTCGGCGAGGTCGTCTGCGTCATCGCGGCCAAGGCCGCAGGCACGCCCGCCGTGCTCACGGGCGTGTTCGCGGGCCGCTCGCTCAAGCTCGGCTCCGCGCAAACGCTCGCGCGCGCCGTCGCGGAAATAGAATTTGCCGTTCTCGCTGCGGAGGCCAAGGCCGTTCGCCTCCAGGAATTCGGCCCGCCCCGCGAGAGCCTCCTCAACGCCCTTCATGGGTGGGAGCCGCCGTACCTCGCCTCGCGTGATACGATCCAGTTCGCGATCAAGCACGGTTTCGGCGCGCGCCCGCACTTGCTCGCGCACGCGATGATAGGACAAGGGCTCGATCTCGGCGCTCCGTCCGTAGGGCTTCAGCGCCACCAGCGAGCCTTGCTGCAAGTCGTCGATCTCGCGCATGCCGGTGTTCAAGAGGAAGCGCCCACGATCCGGCGTCTCGACCACCAGCAAGGCCCGGTCTGGATTGTCGCCGCGGGGCCCGAGTTCCGTGACCTCGCCCATGATACGCCCCAAGCGCGGTTCGTAGAGTCGTCCGCGCGCCAACTCGCGGCGGATGTCGAGCGGACGCGCGGCTTCCAGGCGCTCGATCCAGTCGCGTTCCAGCCGCAGCACATTGCGGCGGGTTTCTTCGGCCAGCCCCAGGCGCTGCATTTCGCGCGCGCGGGCGCGCAGGGCGCTGGCGAATTCGGGCGCCCGGTCTCGTCCAAGCTCCTGCAAGCGCACTTCGCGGCGTTGGTTGAGTTCCAGCTCAAGCGCACGGTCAAGCCGATTGAGGCTGCGTCCTTCCACCTCGCGCTGAAGCCGCAAGCGTTCGTCGGCCAAGCTGCGCTCTCCGATCCAGCCGGTGGCGATATCGCGGGCGGCTTCACGCAGGCCATGGGACACATATTCGCGCGGCAGGAGAAGTTCGACCCCGTCGCGGCGCACGCCGCGCACGATCACATGGGTGTGGGGATTGTCGGTGTTATGATGATCGACCGCGATCCAATCGAGGCCCACCCCGAGGTCCCGTTCCAGCCGCTCCATCACGTCGCGGGTGAAGCCCTTGAGGTCCTCGCCGACAAAGCGCGCGCCGCTCTCCGGCGCCAGCATGATGCGGAAATGGCGGCGATCATCGACCTCCCACTCCCGCAGCTGCTCGCGCGCATCCTCCACCGCGTCGCATTCGCGATCATAGAAGCGGCCCCGCTCGCCTTCGCGCGCCGCGCCGTCGCGTTCCAGATACTGCGCGTGCGCCAGCAATTTGCCGCCACCGCCGCCGCCACCGCCACCGCCACCGCC
>DPWD01000195.1:6150-6287 GCA_003526465.1 Hyphomonadaceae bacterium | reverse complement strand
CCCTGCAGGGGGAGAAGGGTTGCTGTTGTACAATCCGACTTATTCCCCCCAGCCGATCGCCGCTTTCACTTCCAGAAATTCCTCCAAGCCGAACTTGCCGCCTTCGCGCCCCAAGCCCGATTGCTTGTAGCCGCCGA
>DPWD01000195.1:0-6023 GCA_003526465.1 Hyphomonadaceae bacterium | reverse complement strand
CACCGGCCCGAAGATTTCCTCGCGCGCGATGGTCATGGTGTTGTTCACGTCGGCGAACACGGTAGGCTTGACGTAATAGCCACGGTTGAAACCGTCCGGCCGGCCAACACCGCCAGCGGCGAGGCGCGCGCCTTCGTCGATACCCTTCTGGATCAGGCCCTGCACTTTCTGGAACTGGTTTGCGTTCGCCAGCGGCCCGATTGCGCCTTTCTCGGCGTTCTCCGGCGCCTGCACTTTGATGGACTTCGCGGTTTCCGCCGCGATAGCGACCACTTCTTCGTACTTCGCCTTCGGCGCCAGCATGCGCGATGGCGCGTTGCAGCTTTGCCCGGTATTATTGGCCATGTGCAGCATGCCGCGCGCCACCGCCTTCTTGAGGTCGGCGTCGTCGAGGATGATGTTGGGGCTCTTGCCGCCGAGTTCGAGCGCCACGCGCTTGATGCCGGCGGCGCAATTGGCCATCACCGAGGTTCCCGCGCGCGTCGAGCCGGTAAAGCTCATCATGTCGACATCGGGGTGCGCGGAAAGCGCTGCGCCCACGCCTGGCCCGTCGCCGTTCACAAGATTGAACACGCCCGCCGGCAAGCCCGCTTCATCGACGATCTCCGCGAACAGCACCGCATCGAGCGGGGCAAGCTCGGAGGGTTTCAGCACCATGGTGCAGCCAGCCGCGAGCGCCAAGCCGACCTTTGCGCACACCTGGTTTTGCGGCCAGTTCCACGGCGTGATCATGCCGACCACGCCGATCGGTTCGCGCAGAATGCGGTGGCCGCCATTGTACATGTACTCGAACTGGAACTCGTCGAGCTGCTTCCTCGCATCCATGAGATAGCCCAGGCCCGCCGGCGCCTGCGAACTCGTCGCCAGCGGCATCGGCGCGCCCATCTCCATGGAGATAGTTTCCGCCATTTCGGGAAGGCGGCGCTGATAGATGGCGATGATCTTGTCGAGATAGGCCTTGCGTTCGTCGATGCTGGTTTGCGACCAGGTCTCGAACGCGCACCTGGCGGCGGCCACCGCCTTGTTCACGTCTTCAACCGAACCCAGCGAAATGCGCCCACACGGCTCTTCGTTGGCCGGATTGATCACGTCATGGGTGCGCGGACGCGCCGGGGCGATCCACTTGCCGTCGATGTAAAAATTGAGTTTCTCGCGCATCACGCACTCCGCTGAAAAAATGCCACTGCGCTCCATATGCGCGCTATAGGCGGCTTCGCCAATGGATCACCCACCCCTCCGGAGTTACGGCCGCACCAAGGCCCGCACGCTGAAGCCGCGCCAGGCGGCGCTGGTGGAGGCGCTGCTGCCGCATCTGGCGCTGCCGGAAGAGGGGCAGATCGATTTGGAAGCGGTGTTCTCCCCCTCCCCGCGAGGGGAGGGGGCAGGGGGAGGGGGAGTCATCCTCGAGATCGGCTTCGGCGGCGGCGAGCATCTGGTCGCCCAGGCCGCCGCGCATCCTGACGCGCGCTTCATCGGCGTCGAGCCGTTCCTGAATGGGGTCGCTTCGTGTTTGCGCCATATCGAGGAAAGCGGCGTCCAAGACGTGCGCCTGCACCAGGGCGACGCCCGCGACGTGATCGCGCGACTGCCCGATGTGTGCCTCGATCTCGTCTACATCCTCTTCCCCGACCCTTGGCCCAAGACGCGCCACCACAAGCGCCGGCTGATCCAGCGCGGATTCTTGGACGAACTGGCGCGCGTGCTGAAACCGGGCGCGGAAGTGCGCTTCGCGACGGACTGGGCGAATTATGCGGAATGGACGCTGGAGATGTTCCTGAAACACCCAGAGTTCACCTGGACCGCCGAACGCGCTGACGATTGGCGTGGGCCCTGGCCGGGGCAAGTGACAACGCGCTACGAGCAAAAAAAGCTTGGCGATTGCAAGCCGGTTTGGCTGCGGTTTGGGCGCCTCTTGGCCTGAGCAAAGGGGCTTTGCATCCGCGATACTCGCGCCCTTCAGATTTGGCGGCTTGGCAGCTGCAAGCCAATGCGGCAGTATAGGCGGCAAGAAAAGCGGCAAAAACTCGGCAAACGAGTGACTGTTAACACACCGATATAGCGATTAATACGTTGTTTTTATAAGAAAAATAGAGATTTTACTGTGGTGAAAAAAGCGGCAAAAAAAGCGGCAAAAATCCCGGAAAAAGCCGCGGCGATTCGACAACCGGTTCGCGATGGGGACGAAGATGTTTCCCGTATGGAGCCTATGCGCATTGGCGAAGAGAATTCGGCGAGGGGTGAACTCACAGAGCTAGTGCTGGAACTCTCCAAGCGATCCGTATCGTTTGGCGCAAGCCTTCCAAAGGGGCTGGTTGAGCCGCTGGCGGAATATGTGAGGTCGATGAATTGCTATTACAGCAACCTGATTGAGGGCCACGACACTCACCCTGCCGATATCGAGCGCGCTCTGAACAACGATCTCGACATCAATCCCAAGAAGCGCGATCTTCAACTTGAAGCAAAGGCGCATATTGAGGTCCAGCGCTGGATCGATGAGGGCGGTCTCTCCAACCGAGAGACTGACGCCGCCGGCATCAAGGAGATCCATTGTCGCTTTACCAGGCTTCTGCCCGAAGACATGAGGTGGGTCGAAAATCCAAATACGAAAGAACGCATCCCAGTCGAGCCTGGCGAGATCAGGACGCGCGATGCAAGGGTCGGCAGGCACATAGCGATCAGTCCTGGTGCAATACCGCGTTTCTTGACGCGCTATGAAGAACGATTTTCAAGGCTCGGAAATTTCGAGGCCACACTTGCCGCTGCGGGCGCTCATCACCGCTTGCTCTATATTCACCCATTTGCCGATGGCAACGGGCGCGTCACACGGCTGGTGTCTTACGCCACGCTGCGGCGAAGCTTGGACACAGGCGGCCTGTGGTCCATCGCGCGTGGTCTCGCCCGGCGCGAGTCAGACTATAAGAAGCACTTGGCTGCATGCGATGAAATTCGGCAGGGCGCTCGCGATGGGCGCGGCAATCTCAGTGAAGCGGCGCTTGTGGCGTTCACAAAGTTCTTCCTCGAAGTCTGCATTGACCAAGCGGACTTCATGAAAGCACTGATGCAGCCTTCCGCTTTACGAGAGCGCATATTGAAGTGGGCGGAAGAAGAGATTTCTTACGGCAAGCTACCAGCGAAAGCCTCACGAGTTCTGGACGCCATCTTGTTTCGCGGATCGTTGCCCAAGGCCGACGTGGCCGAGGTAATGGGACAATCGGATCGTAGTGCTAGAGACGCGACGAAGGCCCTAAGCAAACAGGGCGTTATTGCTTCCGACAGCGTCCGTGGCGATTGGCGCATCGCGTTTCCGGCGAAACTGGCGCCGCGGTTAACGCCAGGGCTTTTTCCGGGCTGAGGCGCTGTCCAATGGCTTGAAATTCCCCTTGGCGCGGGGCCAAAGACCCGCTATATCCCCGTCCAATACATCGCTGATGCCTTCGAGGAAGGCGCAGCGGCGGGCCTCGGGTCCGCCGCTTTTTTGTTACTTCGGAGCCCGGCCTGAGAGCCACCAACCCTACCGAGGAGCGCATTATCGCGCTGATCGAGCCGACCGCCTCCGGGCTCGGTTTTCGCATCGTGCGCGTGCGGGTGTCGGGCAACCGGCGCAAGCGGCTGCAGATCATGGCCGAGCGGATCAGCGACGGGCACATGGGGATCGACGATTGCTCGCGGCTTTCGCGGGCCTTAGCGCCGGTGTTCGATCTCGAGGACCCGATCAAGGACGAGTACGACCTTGAAATCTCCTCGCCGGGCATCGACCGCCCGCTGATGCGGATCGAGGACTTCGAGCGCTTCAAGGGCCACGTCGCCAAGTGCGAGACCGCCGCCATGATCAACGGCCAACGCCGCTTCAAGGGCGTCATCGAGGGCATTGAAGGCCAGACGATTGTGCTTGTCACAGAGCAGGGCGAAGCACGGCTGGAATTTTCGGCGCTGTCGGACGCGCGCCTGGTGCTTACCGATCAACTGATCGCGGAAGATTTGAAGCGCGCGAAGGCGGATGAGCGAAACTCCTCCCCCGCAAGCGGGGGAGGTCCCGAGCAAAGCGAGGGGGAGGGGGTAAGTCTGTCTACCGACGGCGCTGCCCCACTCAGTCATCGCGCTTCGCGCGCTGACAGCTCCCCCAGGGATCGCGAAGCGATCCCGTCCAAGGATGACCCGCTCGCGAAGCGAGCGGGAGGCGGGGGAGCAAAGGACAAGAAGAGGAACCACACATGAGCACCGGCATTTCCGCCAACCGCATGGAAATCCTGCAGATCGCCGATGCGGTCGCGCGCGAGAAATCCATCGAGAAAGAAATCGTGGTCCAGGCCATGGAGCACGCGCTGCAGAAGGCCGCGCGCTCGCGCTACGGCGCCGAGCACGATATCCGCGCCAGCATCGATCCGAAGACCGGCGAGATGGAATTGAAGCGGGTCATGACCGTGGTCGACGAAAGCGTGCTCGATCCCGAGACCCGTCCGTTCAATCCCTCCACCGACATCATGCTCGATGTTGCGTTGAAGAGCGACAAGGAAGCCTTTGTCGGCAAGATGTACGAGGAGGGATTGCCGCCGATCGAGTTTGGCCGCGTCGCCGCGCAGACCGCCAAGCAGGTGATCAATCACGAAGTGCGCGAAGCTGAGCGCGAGCGCCAGTACGGCGAATACAAGGATCGCGTCGGCGAGATCATCAATGGCGTGGTCAAGCGCGTGGAATTTTACAACACTATTGTCGATCTCGGCCGCGCCGAGGGCGTCATCCGCAAGTCCGAGAGCATCCCGCGCGAGAATTTGCGCGTCGGCGACCGCACCCGCGCCTATATCTACGACGTACGCCGCGAGAGCAAAGGCCCGCAGATTTTCCTTTCGCGCGCCAAGCCGGAATTCATGGCCCGCCTGTTCGCGCAGGAAGTGCCGGAAGTGTACGAGGGCGTGATCGAGATCAAGGCGGCTGCACGCGATCCCGGTTCGCGCGCCAAGATCGCGGTGCTTTCACACGACAGCTCGATCGATCCGGTCGGCGCCTGCGTCGGCATGCGCGGCGCGCGCGTGCAGGCGGTGGTCGGCGAATTGCAGGGCGAGAAGATCGACATCATCCCCTGGTCGTCCGATCCCGCCACCTTCATCGTCAACGCCCTGCAGCCGGCGGAAGTGTCCAAAGTGGTGCTCGATCCGGAGGAGGCGCGCGTTGAAGTGGTGGTGGCTGAGAGCCAGCTCTCTCTCGCCATTGGCCGCCGCGGCCAGAACGTGCGCCTCGGCAGCCAGCTTACCGGCTGGTCGATCGACATCTTGACCGAGGCGGAAGAGAGCGAGCGCCGGCAAAAGGAATTCGCCACTCGCTCCGAACTCTTCATCAAGGCGCTCGAAGTCGACGAAATGTTCGCGCAATTGCTGGCGTCGGAGGGCTTCGAGTCGGTTGAGGAGATCGCCTATGTCGATCCGATGGAGCTTGCGTCCATCGAAGGACTGAATGAGGAAATCGCCGAGGAATTGCAGGCGCGCGGCCAGGAATATCTGGAAAAGCAGGCTGCGGAACTCGAGGCCAAACGCGCAGAACTCGGTGTCGAGGAAGCGCTGACGCGCGTGCCCGGCCTCGATGGCCGCGCGCTGCAGACGCTCAAGATGCAGATCGCGCTGGGCGAGAAGGGGGTTAAGACACTCGAGGATTTCGCTGGCCTCACGGGCGATGATCTGCGCGGCTGGTTCGAGACCAAGAACGGCGAGCGCGTGCGTGAGCCGGGCGTGCTGGAGGAGTTCCAACTCACCCAGGAGCAGGCTGACGCGCTTGTACTCAATGCCCGCATCGCCGCCGGCTGGATCGAAGCGCCCCCAGAAGAAAAATCGGAAGAAGAAGGAGACGCCGATGCAGGCGTCGCCGACAACGCTGGGTGAGGGTCAGCGCCGGGTTCGTGAGCGGCGCTGTATCGTCAGCCAGGAAAGTCTGCCGGAAGCGCAGCTGATCCGGTTTGCGCTTGCGCCGGACGGCGCGGTCACGCCCGATGTCGCGGCGAAACTGCCGGGGCGCGGCGCCTGGGTCCGTGCGCA
>DPWD01000121.1 GCA_003526465.1 Hyphomonadaceae bacterium | reverse complement strand
CGGCAAGCGCGAGCGCGAACGCCATTGCTCCGGCCGCCAGGATCGGCGCGAAGGTTTGCGGGGCGCCGGTAAAGAGCGCCGCCGGCCAGCCGATGGCCAGCGCGAGCGAAAGCGGCAGCCAGAAAAAAACTGGCGCACGCCATCTGAGCGGCTGTATGCGGATCGGGATCGGCGTTTGCGCCATGGCGGCCGAGCATATAGCGCAATCTCACGCAGTCACGCATGGTCAAGCATGGATCAACGCAGCTTTTCCCCGTCGACCGCGCGCAATCGCGAGCCGATCCTTAACGTTCTGCAACGTGTATTGGCGGCAAAGGCCAAGGTGCTCGAACTCGCATCCGGCGCGGGCGAGCACGCCGCTTTCTTTGCGCGCGCCATGCCCGGCTGGAGCTGGCGGCCGAGCGACCCCGATGCCGGCACGCGTGCAAGCATTGCCGCATGGATCGAGATTGAGAGCTTGAGCAATGTCCTGGCGCCGGCAGCCATCGATGTTTGCGCCGATGCTTGGGGCGTTGAGGACGAGGCGCCTTATGATGCTTTGGTTTGCATCAACATGATCCACATCTCGCCATGGGAGGCGACCTTAGGGTTGATGGCGGGCGCGGCGCGTCTGCTGCGCGCGGGCGGCGTGCTGTACACGTATGGCGCTTACAAAAGCGGCGGCGCCCACACCGCGCCGTCCAACGAGACCTTCGATGCATGGCTCAAGCAGCGCGACGCGCGTTTCGGCGTGCGCGGTGTGGAGGATGTCGAGCGCGCCGCGCAGGCGCGTGGGCTTCGCCTGCACGAAATTGTCGAAATGCCCGCGAATAATTTGTCGCTGGTGTTTTTGCGCAACTGACGCGTCGGCAATGGGTGAATTCGCGTCCATATCACCAAGTTTTTTCCTCGCCGCCATTTTCGTGTCGCGTCGTGTTCCTACATCGCCTGCGCAAACGCAAAACTGTTTGCGCAACTGAGAATCGAACGCATGCGAACTTTGGTTCGAAGCCTTGAAATTGCCATCGGCGCAGCCTGCGCCCTCGCTGTCGCCGTTTATCTAGCGACGGGACTGGCCGGGCCTGCATAGGCCGACGCGGAGGCGCCCAGAACGGGTGCCTCCGCGCGCCAGGCCTGAGCATTAGAGCGCTCCGGCGCTTCCAAGCACGACCGAAGTCCCCTAAGGTTCGCTTGGTTTTGCCTTACAGGGACGCAAAATGCGGGGAAAATTTGCGGGGATGGCCGCGTTCGGCGCGGTCATGGCGATAGCGCCGTCGGCGCAGGCTGGGGTCGACGAGATCCACGTCGGGGCGATGCAGCACAACATTTGCGTCACCGATTGCAAGAACGCCAACAAGGAAGACGGGCCGAACGTCGAGTTTCAGGTTTCCTTCGATTCTCCGGGATTTCTCGATTGGGCGGGCTCGCCGCAGCCCTATCTGATGGCGTCGGCGAACACGCAGGGCGATACAAGCTTTGGCGGTTTCGGGCTCGAATGGCATTGGGAATTCGCCGAGGGCTGGGCGATCGAGCCGGGCTTCGGCTACGTCATGCACGACGGCGCCACCAACAATCCGTTCGCCAACGGCACGCCGGAGGCCGCCGCGTTCGCGGAGGAGAACGTGTTGCTGGGCTCGGAGGATTTGTTCCGCACCTCCTTGGGGCTGTCGCGCGATTTGCCCGGGCCGTGGGAGGCGGAGGTCTTTTTCGAGCATCTGAGCCACGGCCAGATTCTCGGCGAAGGCCGCAACCAGGGCATGGACCAGGCCGGCATCAGGTTGGGGTACAAATTCGGGGAATAGCGCTCCCGCTTTAGCAGCGCAGCGTCTAGGATAGCCTACTTCCAGAATGGGGGAATGGGTGTGAGCCAGCACGAATTTCATCTCAAGGCGCGGTTCGAGAAGCCGGGGCCCAAGCGCATCCTGGCGCTCGACGGCGGGGGCGTGCGCGGGCTCCTCACCATCGGCATTCTGTCCGAACTGGAGGCGCAGCTGCGCCAGCGCAGCGGTCGCAACGATTATCGCCTGTGCGACTATTTCGATCTGATCGGCGGCACCTCCACGGGCTCGATCATCGCCACCGGCCTCGCGCTCGGCATGAGCGTGGCCGACATCTCGGCTTTGTACCAATCCGTCATCCCCAAAGTGTTTCGGCGCTACATGTTTCAAGGGCTAGGCCTGCTTGCGCCGATGTTCGTGAGCGCGCCGCTGACGCGCGCGTTGAAGAAGGAATTCGGCTCGCGCACTTTGGCCAGCCCCGATCTGCAATGCGGGCTCGCTATCCATTGCAAGCGCATCGACACCGGCAGCGCCTGGATTCTGGTGAACAATCCGGGCTGGGTGTATTATCCTTCCAATTCCGTGTTCCGCCTGCGCGACATCGTGCAGGCAAGCGCGGCGGCGCCACATTTCTTCAAGGGCGTGATGCTCAAGCTGCCGGTCGCGGGCGACGCGGAAAAATCCATGAACGCTTTCGTGATCGACGGCGGCGTGGCGGGGTACAACAATCCGGCTTTGGAGCTCGCAATCGCCGCCACCGATCCCGCTTACGGATTCAGATGGAAGCCGGGCAAGGACAATCTCTACATTCTCTCCGTCGGCACCGGTTTTCTGCGTGAGCGCACCAGCGCCAAGAAATACCGCAGCAAGACCTTCGTCGGCCAAACGCTCAACGCACTGCGCAGCATGATCCACGACGTTTCGCTGCAGCAAGTGGCTACCATGCAGGCGATCGCCGAATGCGGGCAGCGTTGGTGGATCAATTCCGAGAAGGAAGATCAGCCGAGCGCGCCTTACCTGGCGCCGGAGCCGCTGTTGCATTTCCAACGCTACGATGCACGCATCGAGGAGATCGAGGAAAGCGAACGCCGGCCCGAGCACGCGCAGAAGCTGCTGCAGCGCGAACTCACGGCGTTGGAGATGAAGAACGCCAACTCAATCACCTGTTCCGAACCAACGAACCTGGCGCTGCTCGACGAAATCGGCCGCGCCGCCGGCCAGCTATACATGCGAGCCGCGCCGCCGCCGGCGAAATTCGATCCGAAGTAGGGCGACTGCGCGAAAGAGATCAGCTCTCCAAGGTAATCTCGACGAGGGGCTCGCCTGCGCGGATCAACGCTAGCGCGGAAGCCAGCTTGCCGCGCAACATCGTTCGTAAGTGCGCGGTGCTCGTGTTTCCGCATGTCAAGAGGATGATTCCCGGCGGCGGGCCAAGGCGTCCGACAAGTTCGACGAAGTCGCGATCCTTGGTGATCAGCATGGACGCTGCGCCCCTCGCTGCGGAGAATATGTCGCGATCCTGCGCACGCGCGAGCCCCATGTCGCGCACCTGGATGCATGGCTCACCGAACTCTGTGGCGATCCACTTCGCCAGAGCCGGCGAGAGATGGTTGTCGAGCCAGATCGTCACTCGGCGGCGATCAAGGGGTGATCGACCTGGCGCGCCGCAAATGCGAGCGCAGCCTTGACATCATCGGGCTCGAGATCGGGTAATTCTTCCACGATTTCAGCGTGGCTCAGGCCGGCGCTGAGCAAGTCAAGCACGTCGACCACGCGAATTCGCAAGCCGCGAATGCAGGGGCGGCCTCCAAGTTTGCCGGGTTCCGAAGTAATGCGCCGAAGGAGTTCGTCCATCAGGAATTAGTATCACGACAACGCGCCCATTGCACAGGGGGTGCACTTGCGCGATGGCGAGAACCGCGCCAAGCGGGGCGCGAAGGAGCATGCATGGCCGGCGTAGTCGTTGTCGGCGCCCAATGGGGCGACGAGGGTAAGGGCAAGATCGTTGACTGGCTGTGCCACCGCGCTGACGTCGTGGTGCGCTTCCAGGGCGGTCACAATGCCGGGCACACTTTGGTGGTGGGCAACACCACGTACAAGCTGGCGCTGCTGCCTTCGGGCGTGGTGCAGGGCAAGCTCTCGGTCATCGGCAATGGCGTCGTGGTCGATCCCTGGGCGCTGGCGGAGGAGATCGCCAAGATCGAAGCGCAGGGCGTGAAGATCGCGCCCGATAAATTGGTGCTCTCGGACCAGGCCTGCCTGATCCTGCCGTTTCACCGCGACCTTGACGCTGCGCGCGAAGCGCAAGCGGGCGCGGCCTCGATCGGCACGACGCGCCGCGGCATCGGGCCGGCCTAC
>DPWD01000120.1:3992-4582 GCA_003526465.1 Hyphomonadaceae bacterium | reverse complement strand
GAGGCGCGCGGTGCGGCGCCAGCATTCCTGATCGGCGAACTCTACTATCTGCGCGACAACCAGGAGCTCGCCGGCGGCGTCCATGGCAGCGTCGTGTTCGTGCGCGGCGCGGGCGGCGTCTGGCGCGCGTTTTTTCCGATGCCCGACGAAGCGCTAGTGGGCGCCTATGTCGCGACCAG
Organism: Hyphomonadaceae bacterium; assembly: GCA_003526465.1. GTDB lineage: Bacteria > Pseudomonadota > Alphaproteobacteria > Caulobacterales > Aquidulcibacteraceae > Vitreimonas. The sequence goes on along the minus strand of DPWD01000120.1, from coordinate 4,403 downwards.
CACCGGCGCGGTGATGCTGGCGACGCAAGTGCAAACCGAAGGTCCAGGGCAATCCTGGACCTTTGTAAGCCTCAGCAGCGCGATGGCGGCCGGCGAATGCCACGAGATCGCGTTTCCCGACGCGCTCAATCAGCCGGCCTGGGCTAACGAGAATTTGGAGCTGCACGATTTCGATGTGAGCACCGACGGGCGCGGCGAGATCATCGCCGTCGCCCGCGTCGAACGCCAAGCGGCCGAGCAATCCTGGGTGTTCCGCTATCGCACCCGCGACGCGGGCGCTACTTGGGCCAAGCCGAGCCGGCTTGCGCGCTTACGTGACGCGCGCGGGGGGCTGTTCGAGCCGGCTGATGGTCAGACACCGCCAGCACTCGTCGCCGAACTCGAGCGCTTCGCGGCGGCGCCCCCCCCCCC
>DPWD01000120.1:0-3978 GCA_003526465.1 Hyphomonadaceae bacterium | reverse complement strand
CCTCCGGCGAGAGGATGAGCTTGGTGCGCCCGAACACCGCGAAATAAGCGACGCCCGAAGCAATCCACACCGCCACCCACATCACGCTCTTCTGATAGATCGGATCGGTCAGCTGATAATAGATCGTCACCAGCGCGATGATTATGGTCAGGCCGGCGCCGACCACGCCGAACGGGCTCTTGTAAGGCCGCTCGATGTGCTTGTGGTTCATGCGCAAGAGAATGAACGACACCCCCTGCAGCACGTATGAGCACATCGCGCCAAAAACCGCCATGTTGAGCAACGTCCCGCCGATCGCGGCGCCGCCGCCTTCTTGGCCAAGCCCGTAAAACAGCAGCAGCATGATCGCCAGCGCCAGCACAGAGCCCGCAATCATCGCCACGTGCGGGGTTTTGTGCGTGTCATGGGTGATCGAGAGCCGAGTCGGGAAGTAGCCCGCGCGCGACAGCGAATAGATCTGGCGGCCCTTGGCGTAGATGATGGTGTGGAAGCTCGCCACCAGGCCGACGACAGCCGCCAGCGCCAGCATCTTCGCGATCGGCAACCCGAACACAGTTGCATCGCCATAGATGGCGCGGAAGCCGTCGAGGATCGGCTCGCCCGATGAGCCCAGCGCATGCGAGCCCACGCCCGCGATTGAGGGGTTCACCACCAGGAGGATCGCCGCTGACACCATCAAGGTCAGCATCCCGAGCATGATGCCCGCAGGCATGTCCTTCTTCGGATCGGTGGATTCCTCGGCCGCCAACGGCAATTGCTCAATCGCCAGGAACAGCCAAACCGCGAACGGCAGCGACGCCAACACGCCGGTCCAGCCCATGGGCAGGAACGGACCGTTTCCGCCTTCAATGGCGGCGCCGTCGGCGCCGATATTGAGCGCCCAGGTGTTGAAGTCGAGATGCGGGATCGCCGCGACATAAAAGAACACCAGCACCGCTAGCGCCAGCAGGGTCACGATCAAGGTCACCCCGAACGAAAGCGCCACGCCGAAGATGTTGAGCGCCACGAACACGACGTAACCGAGCACCCACCAGACCGGCTGGAACTCGGCGGAGGTCTCGAAGATGCCCCCCAGATACGAGCCCATGAAGAAGACGACGACCGCCGGCGTCAGCACGTATTCGACGTTTTCACAGAGACCAGTCACAAATCCGCCCCACGGCCCCATGGTTGTCCGCGCGAACGAGTACGCCGCGCCCGTATGCGGCAAGGCAGGGCTCATTTCGGCGATCGAGAAGGTCAAACCCAGATACATCACCGCGATGATCGCCGAAGCGATCGCCAGCCCGCCCCAGCCGCCGACGGCGAAGCCCAGATTCCAGCCAGAGAATTGCCCCGAGATAACCGCGCCAACGCCAAGCGCCCACAGCGACCACACGCCGGCATGGCGCTTCAATTGCCTTTGTTCGAAATAGCCTTTGTCCTTGGAGGCGTATTTCACGCCTGTATCCTGTTGCGACATTTGTTAGTTCCTCCCTCCGATTTGAGCCAGGTTTTCCCGGCTTTGTGTGCTCGTCAGCGCCGCCATCGCCGCCTTGAGCGCATCCGCCAACAGCCGCGCCCAGCGCGTCTGGCCGATTTCATCTTGGATTAGATCGTTGCGCACTTCGATCATCACGGTGGCGCGGCCGCCGGCATGGCGGTCCATGGTGTAGTACACGCCTTGCGACGGCGCGTAAGGCTCGTTGCGCCCGATATCGAGGTCCGCCTCGCGCGCGAGCCTCGCCAGCATGGCATCGGCCAGGCGCGCATCTTCAGAATGGAGCATGCCCGCGTGCCAGGGCCGCTGCTTGCCGAACAGAACCGGGGTGAAGCTGTGCACCGCGACCAACGCTTCGATATGCGGGCTCGCCGCGAGATGGGCTTCAATCGCTTCGTGGAACGGTGCGTGAAACGCCGCGATGCGCGCGGCGCGGTCTTCGGCTCTCAATCCGGCGTTGCCGGGAACAGGCGCACCTTCCGCTTGTTCGGGAATGAGATCGACAGCGCCAATATCGCGGTTGGGATCGACCAGCAGACGCGAGGCGGGCGCGGCGATCACGGCGCAATCCATGATTTTCGCCATGCGCCGAGCCAGCGCGTGCGCGCCGATGTCCCAGGCGACATGGTCGGCCAGCTGGGCCTGGCTCAGCCCCAATCCCTTGAATTCCGGCGGCATGAAATTCGAGGCGTGCTCGCATGTCAGCAGCACCGGCGCGCGCCCATGCGCGTTGTCGATCGCGGCCTCCAAGCGCCCGATGCCAGCCATCCGACTCCCTCGTCTGTGATATCAGGTCCGGATTACGCGCTCTTGTCAACTTTTCGGCATGATGGGCACGCGAACGCCTGTCCCCTCCCCCCGCGGAGAGGGGGCGGGTTGGGGACGTGGAAGCACGCTGGCGCTTGCCGGTTGGAGCGCACATCTCCCTGGTGCGCTCTTTTTTCGGGTTGGCGAAAGCGAGCCTGCCGGCTCGCGGGCGCACCGGGGAGGTGCGCGCTCCAACCCGGAGAGAATTGGGCTTGAGGGTGGCGCCGAACGCCGGACAACGCGCGGCGTTTCCGGGGTTCGCTTGCTTCCCAGTTTCGCATGCTTCCCAGTCCCGCAAAGAGCGGGCATGCCCGTTTACGGGGAGCGCGCCTCGGACCTTTAGTGCACGCCTTTGCTCAGCCATTCGCGGGCGCGCTTTTGCGCTTCGGCGATGGCGTCCTTCGACATTTGGTCAGCCATTTCGCGGCGGCATTCCTTGGCCGCTTCCGAGCCGCGCACGGCGGCCAGGTTGAACCACATGTGCGCTTGCACCAGGTCCACCGCGCCGCCTTGGCCGGTCGAATAGATCAGGCCCAATCTGTACAGGTCTTCGCTGTTAACGCCGCCCGAACGCACGGCTTCGTGCGCCTCGGCAATTTCATAATCCGTGAACGCCATTTGGCTGCTCCCTTGGTCCATTCCTGGGAGCGCTCGCGCCTTATGGCGTCATTCGCTCCACCCCAACGGGCGCAGCAATGCCATGGATAAATTGCAATAATGCTAACGCAATTAGGCTTGTTTGCTCGCGGCCTCTGCAATGGAGGCCGCGGTCTGGCCGAACAGCAGCTTGGCGGCCTCGCTGTCAGCCTCGGGCGGGGGTCGGCGCAGCTCGGCGCCGACGGCGAGGCCCTTTTCCACCGCCGGACGTGCGGCAACGCGGTCAAGCCAGGCGCTCACGCGCGCAAATACGGCCATGTCCTGACCGTAAAGCATCGCCAGCTTCACCCACGGGTACAGCGCCATATCTGCGATCGAATACGCGCCGGCGACATGGTCACGCCCCTCAAGGCGGCGGTCGAGCACGCCGCAGAGGCGGTTCACCTCGTTATTGTAACGCTGCACCGAATAGTCGATCTTGACGGGGTCATCGACGAGTTTGGGCGCGTAATTCCTGAAATGGCTCGCCTGCCCGAACATCGGGCCGACGCCAGCCATCTGCCAAAACAACCATTCGTCCACCATGACCCGCGCGCGCTCGTCGGCGGGATAGAACTTCCCGGTCTTGCGCCCGAGATACTGTAGGATCGCGCCAGATTCGAACACCGAGATCGGTTCGCCGCCCGGCCCAGCGGGGTCAACGATTGCCGGCATGCGATTGTTAGGGCTGATTTTCAAAAACTCGGGCTTGAATTGCGCGCCCTCGCCGATAGCCACCGGCTTCAGCTCATAAGGCAAATCCATTTCCTCAAGCGCGATGGAAATCTTCCAACCATTCGGCGTGGGCCAAAAATAAAGCTCGATCGGTTGCGGCATGGCGGCTCCTTGGCTGCATAGATGCAACCTTGCTGTGCGATCGGCAAGCGGCCTCCTTCAGGCCAGATTCAGGTTGCGCGGCCCAGAATTCAGGTCAGGGACTCTTAAGAGGAGTTTGATCCGATGAAACATCTTGCTCTTGCCGGCCTCGCCGCGGCGATGTTCGCCGGCCAGCTTGCGATCGCCGCCCCCGCGGCAGCCGACGACAGGCACGGGCG
>DPWD01000260.1 GCA_003526465.1 Hyphomonadaceae bacterium | reverse complement strand
GCGGCTTGCGGGTTTGCCGAAGAGCGCCGTCGAGCGCGCGCGCGCCGTGCTGGCGCGGCTTGAAGCGAGCGGCGGCTCAACGCGCGTGGAGATTGTCGATGAGCTGCCGCTGTTCGCGCAAGTGATGGAGGACAGCGCGCCCACTCCACTTGAAGCGGCGGTCGCGCGGATCAATCCTGACTCTCTGTCGCCGAAAGAAGCGCTGGAGCTGCTCTATAAACTCAAGGCTGTTGCGGACGGCTCTCCGCCGGATCCCTGAGCAAGCCGTCGCGGCCGTTCACGCTGTCGCGCGCCTCGTCGATGGCGGTGCCTGCGATGATGTTGTCCCGAATGAACGGCACCGAGCCAGTCTGGACGATCATGGTGAGCAGCACGCCCATGATCGCGCCCATCGCCAAGCCGGTCACGCCCCAGAGCGAAGCGGCAAACCAATACGCCGCAGCGCGCTCGCTCTTGATGCGCTGAGCGAACAATTTCTGGTCCATAATCGCTTCGAGATTCGCCCGAGCGGGGTGATCAGTCACCTGAGGGGAGTCCTCATCGACCGGGTTCAGCCGTATAGTCTTGCCGCCTTTGCCGCGCATCGAAGCGTCTCCCCGGAGCCTGTCCGCTCCATTCCGAGCCTATATTTGGCTGTGCCCGGCAAATGAGGCAAGTTTGCGGGTGAGGTTTTTTCTGATTCAGCCGGCGGTGTGGCGTTTGCTGCGCCGCCCTCGAGCCAGGACCATTTGTGGATAACCAGCAAGCCCCAGCCCTAGACCTCGCCGTCGCCCACGCCCAGGGTGGCGAAGATGCCGTCAAGGCCTTGCTTGCAAAGGCTTTGTCGCGGGGCCGCATGGCCGCCAGGGCGCGCCTGGAAGCCGGCGACGACGGGTTGGCCACCGCCCGCGCGCTCAGCGCCGAAGCTGATCGCCTTGTCGCCGCGCTGTACGAATATGCCGCAGCTCGTTTCGGAGGCGACCCCGATCGCCTCGCGGTCATCGCTGTTGGGGGCTATGGCCGCGGCGAGCTGGCCCCGTTCTCGGACCTCGACCTGCTTTTCCTGCGGGGCAGGGCGGAATCCCCTTTCGCCGCGCACGTCGCCCAGACCATGCTCTATTTCCTTTGGGACCTCGGGCTGAAGGTCGGGCAGGCGTCTCGAACCGTCGAGGAGAACATTAAGCTCGCCCGCGACGACGCCACCATCCAAACCACCCTGCTGGAAGCGCGATGCATCGCTGGCGATCAGGCGTTGGCGCAAACGCTGGACACGCGCTTCCGCAAGGAGGTGGCGAGCCGCGGCCACGCCGACTACATCGCCGCAAAATTGCAGGAGCGCGACGAGCGCCACGCCCGCCTCGGCGCCTCCCGCTACATGGTCGAGCCCAATTTGAAGGAGGGCAAAGGCGGCCTGCGCGATCTGCACACTTTGTTCTGGATGGCGCGCCGCCGCTACGGTTTCACCGCGGCGCGGGAGTATCTGGACGCCGGCGTTTTCGCGCCCGACGATTTCGCCGCGTTCCGCCGTGCGTTGGTGTTCTTGTGGACCGTGCGCTGCCATTTGCATTTCATGAAGGAGCGCGCCGAGGAGCGGCTGACCTTCGATGTGCAGCCGGAGCTGGCGCGTCGCCTTGGTTACAAGGCGCGCGGCAGCGATAGCGCGGTAGAGCGCTTCATGAAGCGCTATTTTCTGGCGGCCAAGGAGGTTGGCGCGCTGACGCGGGTGCTGTGCGCCAAATTGGAGGCGGATCACTCCAAGCGCGTTCCCGAGGGGCTGCGCCGCTTCCTGCCTGCCCAACGCAGAAAGGACATTCCGGCAGCCGATGGTTTTCATATCGAGCAGGGGCGGCTCAACATCGACAGTCCCGCCGTTCTCGACGCGCCCGCCAATTTCATCCGTCTGTTCGAGATCGCCGAGAGCCGCGATCTCGACATTCACCCCGCGGCACTAGAGGCGGTTTCGAAACGGGCGCGGCTTTCGCGGGAGAAATGGCGCAACGACGAAGGCGCCCATCGCTCGTTCCTCAACATCCTGGCTTCCTCGCGCCATCCCGGCGCCGCGTTGCGGCTGATGAACGATGCCGGCGTGCTCGGTCGCTTCATCCCCGAGTTCGGCCGCATCGTCGCACGCATGCAGTTCAACATGTACCACCATTACACGGTGGACGAGCACACGCTGCAGGCCGTCGACATCATTGCCGAGATCGAGCGCGGCCAGCACAAGGAACAGCACCCGCTCGCAACCTCAATCTTCCCCAAGATCATCAACCGCCGCGTGCTTTATCTCGCCATGCTCATGCACGACACCGGTAAGGGCGACGGCGATCAGCAGATAGACGGTCAAAAGACGGCGCTCGCGGCGAGCCATCGCCTGGGGCTGCCGCGAGAGGAAGCCGAATTGGTCGGCTGGTTGGTGCGCCACCATCTGGTGATGAGCGAGACGGCTCAGAAGCGCGACATCTCCGATCCGCGCACCGTGGCGCAGTTCGCGAAAATTGTTGGCAACCTCGAACGCCTGCGGCTTCTGCTGGTGCTTACGGTTGCGGACATGCGCGCCGTAGGCCCCGGCGTCTGGAACGACTGGAAGGGGCAATTGCTGCGCGACCTCTACCGGCTGACCGAAGCGACGCTGCACGGCGGCCGCTCCGACGAGCAGGATGTGCGCACGGTGCTGGGCGAAATCGCCGCGCAAGCCAAGACGGCCCTGGTAGCGCGGATGCCGGAAGGGAGCGCGCGCAGTGACTGGCTCGATGCGTTCGAAGACGGCTATTGGCTGAGCCACGACGCCGAGGCGCTGCACTGGCATGCCGGCGAACTCGCAAAGGCTAGCCGGCATGGCGCTGCCCCGTACGCGGCGTCGCGGCTGCGTCCACAGCAAGGCGTGGCGGAAGTTCTGGTCTACGCGCCCGACCGCCCAGGCTTGTTCGCCAGCCTGGCCGCGGCGATTTCCGCGAGCGGCGCCAATATAGCCGGTGCACGGGTCCACACCACCAAGAGCGGTTTCGCCTTCGACATCTTCCTGGTGCAATCGACAATCCGCCGGCCGTTCGGCGAGGATCATCCCCAAGCCATGGAAGCGCTGTTGCGGAAACTTCGCCGCGCCGCGATTGAGGATCACGCCTCGCCGACCGCGCCGGGCCCCTCGCGTCGGGCGGCGGCTTTTGTGGTGGAGCCCTGGGTGCGCATTGACAACGAACTGACGCCGGACGCGAGCGTCATCGAAGCTTCGGGGCGCGACCGGCTGGGATTGCTCGCCGATCTGGCCCGCGTCTGCGCGGATTCGAATATCTCCATCGTCAGCGCACACATTGACACGGCGGGCGAGCGGGCGAGCGATGTCTTCTATGTGCAGGAGCAGGGCGGGGGACAAATCACCAATGTCCGCCGCGGCGTCGCTCTGCGCAACAAGCTGGAGCGCGCGCTGCGGGGTCCGATGCCGGAAACGGGTGCAGCGGCGCTTGCCAACTCGACGGCGCCCTAAGCCCACGCTACACGACCCGCGCCGCCTCCAGGGGAATCCATGAGCCTTGCCCGCAATACGCTGGTGCAGACCAGTTTCACCCTGCTGAGCCGGGTGCTTGGCTATGCGCGGGACCGGGCGATCTCCAACATCATCGGCGCCAACCCGATTGGCGACGCTTTCGCCACCGCGCAGATGTTTCCAAACTTGTTCCGCCGCATCTTCGCCGAAGGCGCGTTCAGCCAAGCGTTCGTGCCTGTATACGCGCGCACGCAGAAAGAGCAGGGCGAAGATGTGGCGGCGGGCGTGGCGTCGCAGTCGTTGTCCGTGTTGCTGCTCGCCACCGTCGCCATCACCATCGCCGCGCAGATCGCGATGCCGTGGATCATGCTGGTGATCCATGGCGGCTATGCCGATCAGCCGGAATATTTCAACTACGCGATCCTGCTGACGCAGATCACCATGCCTTATCTCGCCGGCATGTCCGCTTCAGCGCTGTTCTCCGGCGTCCTCAACACCGCGGGGCGGTTTGCGCTTTCAGCGGCGGCGCCGATTTTCCTGAACCTGTGCATTCTGGCCGCCGTGCTGCCAGCGCCCGATCCCAGCACCGCGGCTTTGTGGGGGGCGATCGCCATTGCGGTGGCGGGGGTAGGGCAGGCGGTGTTGCTTTACTGGGGCTGCCGTCGGCTTGGCGTGCGCATCGGATTCCGCGCGCCCGCGCTTACCCCCGATGTGAAGCGCATTCTTGTACTGATGGGGCCGGCGGTGTTCGCGGGCTCGGCGACGCAGATCAACGTGTTTGTTTCCCAAGCTCTGGCGTCCTTCGAGACCGGCGCGAAATCGTGGCTCTATGCTGCGGACCGCCTCTACCAATTGCCGCTCGGGCTGATTGGCGTGGCCATCGGCGTGGCGTTGTTGCCGCGCCTCTCGCGTGCCGTTGCTTCCGCCGACACGCAGGATGAAGCGCGCGCGCTCGACGAAGCGGTAGCGCTCTCCATGGCGTTTACATTGCCGGCGGCGGCGGCGTTCCTGGTTGCGCCCTATGTGCTGATGCACGGGTTCTGGACCGGGGGGCAATTTACCGATGCCGATGCGCGCGCGACCGCGGCTGCGTTGTTCCATTATGGCTGGGGCGTGCCGGCGTTCGTGTTGACGCGCATCCTGGCGCCGCCGTTTTTTGCCCGCCAGGACACAAGGCGGCCGATGAATTTCGCGCTCGCCAGCGTTGTGGCCAATGTCGTACTTGGCGTGGGCTTCTTCTTCGGGCTGCGCGCACTGGGCGGGCATGGCTATGTGGGCCTCGCCATCGCCACTTCGGCGGCGGCGTGGGTGAACGTGATCCTGCTCGCGGGTGCGCTGCTGCGCGAGCGCACCTGGGCGCCGGACAGCGCGGCATGGGGCAGACTTGGGCGGATCGGCATCGCGACGCTGATCATGGCGGCGGCGGGTT
>DPWD01000259.1:253-9708 GCA_003526465.1 Hyphomonadaceae bacterium | reverse complement strand
CCATGGCGCGCCCTCGGGCAGCGATGGGCATGCGCAACCAGCCGCCGCGCACGGCGGGGCGCCGGCCACGAACCACGACCCCGCCCATTGGACCTATTCGGATCAAACCGCATGGGCCAACAATGCCGACGCCTGCGGCGCCGGGGCTGAGCAATCGCCAATCAATTTGTCGAGTGCTGCCCCCGTTTCGGAAGTCCCCGATCTCAATCCGCGCTATTTGCCGTTCGAGGGCGCATTCCTCAACAATGGCCATACGCTGCAATTCACGCCGGAAAACACGACCTCGCTCGTCACCATCGGCGCCGATGCGTACAATCTGGCCCAGTTCCATTTCCATGCACCGGCCGAGCACACGCTCGACGGCCGCGCCTACCCTGTCGAGCTTCACTTCGTGCACCGCAACAGCACAGGCCGGTTGGCGGTTGTCGGCGTTTTTATCGAGGAAGGCGCGGAGAATGCCGCGCTAGCAGCGCTTCTCCAGCATAAACCGCATGCGCAAGGCGAGGCCAGCCACCTCTCCCTCGATCCTAACGCACTGCTGCCGAACGACCGCACCTACTTTGCCTATGCGGGCTCTTTGACAACGCCCCCGTGCACGCAAGGCGTGCGCTGGAACGTGCTGCGCACGCCGATCCAGGGTTCGCCCGCTCAGATCGCGGCGCTGCGCGAAGCGCTTGGGGCCAGTTCGCGCCATCTCCAGACGCTCAACCAGCGCACGGTGCTGCTGGGACTCTGAGGCGGATGCGCGGGCTCTTACCCGTCAGTGGCTCTCGCCACGCCAGACCTGCTTGTAGGCGAGATAGAGCAGGCCAGCCAACACCGCCAGGAACGCAAGCACCACGATGCCGGTTTTCTTGCGTTGCTCCATATGCGGATCGGCCGCCCATTGCAGGAAAGTGGCGACGTCGGTGGCGTATTGCTCGGCCGTCTGCGGCGTGTCGGCGTCGGCGTAGGCGACCCTGCCTTCCATAAGCTGCGGCGCCATGGCCGTGCGCCCGCCAGGGAACGCCGTGTTTATGAACAGAGTTCCGTCCTCTTCTCCAGTGAACCCTAGCAAGAACGCTCGCACATAATCTGCGCCGCCGTGCCGCGCCGGAACGATGACCGAGAGGTCGGGCGGATAAGCGCCGGCGTTGGACGCGCGCGCAGCGATCTCGTTGGGGAACGGGCGGCGGAATTTGTCGGAGATGCGCCCCGGGCGATCGACCGGTTGGCCGGTGTTGGGATCGATGTCGCCGATGATGGCGGCCTGCGCGATGGCGCGCACATAAGGGTTGTCGGTTACATCGACGAAGCGCCCGCCATGCTCGGGCTTGTGGACGACCATTTCCTCTTCGCCGGTCTCATGATTGCGCACTATGTAGGCCGCGAACGGCCCGCCCTCTTCGCCGAGATGGCGGTAAGCGAGATGCTCCACGGCGTGGCAGCTCGCGCAGACTTCGGCGTAGACCTGATATCCCCGCTGCACCGCGCCCATGTCATAGCCGCCGACCGGGCTGTCGAAGCTGAACGGATAATCCTCGACATGGCCGCCTTCGCCGGCGGCGAACGCGACGCCGATCGCGGCCGCGGCGGCGACCGCGCTGATGGTCAAAGCGCGCAACATCACGAAGCCCCCTGCGCTTGGCCGGTCACCGGCTTGGCGATGGTGTCCGGCACGCGCCGCGGCGTCTCGATGAGGCCGAGTACGGGCAGGATCACGAGAAAGAAGAGGAAGTAATAGGCGGTCAGGATTTGCGAGAGCCGCGTTACCGTGAAGGCGAACGGGGTCGTCCGCGTGACCTGGAAATAGGGCGCCGCCGTCGCGCCGGCTTTGGCTTCGGTGATCTTCGCTTCGAGTTCATCGACCGTGGCGGCGCTCAGCTCCAGAACTTGCGGGGCGCCGCCGACAACGCCGCGGACGACGCCGATTGTTTCACCGGTGCGGGAGATCGCTGGAAGCGCCGCCCCCTCCGGCAGAGACGCAATTGCGGCGTCGGCCGCATCGTCGAAAGCGCCAGCGGAATCGGCGGCGATGGCGCGTTGCTCGATTTGGCCGCCTTCGACCCAGTTCAGCGTCGCGCTGAAGGTGGTGGGCACCAGGATCTTGCCCGGGTTTTGCCCGCCGCAATAACCCAGGCCGATGCAAACAGCCACGAAGATCACAAAGCATTGCTGCGCGATCGGGCGGTAGCGCATCGAGCGCACTTTCGAGGTGTCGAGCCAAGGCAATACGAACAGCACGCCGATCGAGGCGAACATCCCGATGACGCCAGCAAGCTTGGAATCGATCGGCCCAATGTTGAAGTCGAACGCTCTCAGAACAGCGTAAAACGGCAGCAGATACCATTCCGGCACGATCTCAGGCGGGGTCTGCAGCGGGTTGGCGCGGATGTAATTGTCGGCGTGCCCGAGCGCGTCGGGCATGTAGAACATGAACACCGCGAACAGGATCACAAACAGCGAGGTTGCGAACAAATCCTTGATGGTCGCGTGCGGGGTGAACGGCACGGTGTCGGCCTTCGACTTCACCTCCACGCCAGTGGGATTGTTCTGCCCGACTTCGTGCAGCGCCCAGATGTGCAACGCCACCACGCCGGCGATCACGAACGGCAACAGATAGTGCAACGAGTAGAACCGGTTGAGCGTGGCCTGATCGATGGCGCCCCCGCCCCTGATCCAGACCTGGATGCTCTCGCCCACGAACGGCAGCGCGCCCAGGATGTTGGTGATTACGGTCGCGGCCCAGAAGCTCATCTGCCCCCAAGGCAGCGAATAACCGAGGAAGGCGGTCACCACCATCAGCGCGTATATCAGGCAGCCCAGAATCCAGAGCACTTCGCGCGGCGCCTTGTAGGAGCCGTAATAGAGGCCGCGGAACATGTGCACGTAGACCGCAAGGAAGAACATCGAGGCCCCGACCGCGTGCATCGGCTGGATCAGCCACCCATAAGGAACGTCGCGTTTGATGCGCTGGACGCTGTCGAACGCGAAATCGATGTGTGGGATGTAGTGCATCGCCAGCACCACGCCGCTGACGATCTGCACCACCAGGCACAGCGACAACATCGACCCGAAGGTCCACCAATAATTCAAGTTCCGCGGCGTCGGATAAGCGACGAAGCTGTCATGGGAAAGCCGCAGGATCGGCAGACGCTTGTCCAGCCAGCGGGTAAAGCCCGATTTCGGCTCGTAGGTTGAAGGACCGCTCAAAGGTGGCTCCCGTGGCTTAGCCGATGCGGACGGATGTGTCGGTGAGGAAGACGTACGGCGCGGGCGGCAGATTGGCCGGTGCAGGGCCGCGGCGAATGCGCCCGGAGGTGTCGTAGTCCGAGCCGTGGCAAGGGCAGAACCAGCCGCCGAAGGACGAGCCCTGCACGAACGTCGGAACGCATCCCAAATGCGTGCAATTGGCTTGCAGGATCAACCATTCGGCCCGGCCTGGCTGGCCGTCGTCTTGAGCGATGCGCTCGGCGTCCTTCTGCGGATCCTTGAGGCTGGCGTAATCGTCGCGCTGCGCGGCGGCGATTTCGTTGGCGGTGCGGTGGCGCACGAACACCGGCTTGCCTTGCCACATCACCTTGATCTGCTGGCCGATCTCGATCGCGGTGAGATCGACCTCGGTGGTCGAAAGCGCGCGCGTATCGGCCGCCGGGTTCATTTGGTCGATGAAGGGCCAAGCCGTTGCGCCAGCGCCCACGGCGGCGACAGCGCCAGCGGCGATAAAGATGAAGTCGCGCTTGTTGGGGTCTCTGTCGTCGGCCACTCGCCCGCTCCGCTTGGTTCCCGGTCAAAGCTAGGCTAGTCCGAGGTTCGCCAGCGCGCGGCGCGTCGCCGCATGCTAACCGATTCCCCGATTTCGCCCCGATTCTCCGGCGTTGGAGGCTCTAACGTGCGCCTCGCTCTGTATCAACCTGACATCCCCCAGAATCTCGGCGCGGCCATTCGCCTCGCCGCCTGTCTGGGGGTGGCGCTCGACGTGATCGAGCCCTGCGGCTTCCCGCTCACCGATACCGCCGTGAAACGAGCCGCGCTCGATTATGGCGACAAGGCCCGGGTGTTCCGCCATGCCAGCCTGGCTGCCTTTTGTGCGGCGCCGGAACGAGGCGGCGGGCGCCTGGTCCTGGTCGAAACCGATGGCGCCGCGCGGTTCCAGGATTTCGCGTTTTCCACAGGCGACACCTTGATCCTAGGCCGCGAAAGCGCCGGTTCGCCGGGTGAACTCTACGCCGCCGCCCAGGCCAGCGTGCGGGTGCCGATGCGCGCCGGCTTGCGCTCCCTCAACGTCGTGGTCGCGGGGGCGGTGGTGTTGACCGAGGCCATGCGCCAAACCGGGGCTTGGGAGAAGTTGGATTGAACGAGAGCGAAACCCGCAAGCAGCGCGCCCGCGCCTGGTTCGAGGAATTGCGCGACCAAATCTGCGCTGAATTCGAACGGCTGGAGGACGAGGCGCCGGCCTCACTCTATCCCGGCGAGCCCGGCCGTTTCGTGCGCACGCCTTGGCGGCGTGGCGACGGCGCAAGCGACCAAGGCGGCGGCGTCGCCGGCATGATGCGCGGGCGCTTCTTCGAAAAAGTCGGCGTGCATGTGAGCACGGTGCACGGCCAATTCAGCCCCGAATTCGCCAAGCAGATTCCCGGCGCCGAAACCGACCCCAGCTTCTGGGCGTCCGGCATCTCCCTGATCGCACACTTGCGCAATCCCCATTGCCCAGCCGCGCACATGAACACGCGCCATCTCGTCACAACACGCTGGTGGTTTGGCGGCGGCGGCGACCTCAACCCCACCCAAGCCTATCAGCGCAACGAAGAAAGCGAAGATGCGCGCGCCTTCCACGCGCCGTATCGCGACGCGTGCGAGAAGCACGAAGCAGGCTTGTACGCGCGCTACAAGAAATGGGCCGACGAGTATTTCCGGCTGCCGCACCGGGGCGAGCCGCGCGGCGTCGGCGGCATCTTCTACGATCACCACAATACCAGCGGCGAAAACGGCGAAGACAGCTGGGAGCGCGATTTCGCGTTCACACAAGACGTCGGCCGCGCGTTCCAGGCGGCGTATCCGCCGCTGCTGCGCAAGCATATGCACGAAGCGTGGACCGAGGCCGACCGCGAAGAGCAATTGGTCCAGCGCGGCCGCTACGTTGAGTTCAACCTGCTCTACGACCGCGGCACCACCTTCGGACTGAAAACCGGCGGCAATGTCGAGAGCATCCTCTCCAGCATGCCGCCAGCGGCGAAATGGCCTTGAAGGCGCTTGACCCTTAGCGGCCATACACTCCAATCTGACTAAGAACCGGGGAGGACCTGTTATGGCGAAAAACGAGACTTGGCCTCGAAATCCGAGAAGTCTCTGGACAGTGCTGCGCTTCTTTTTGGTCGCCGGCTTCCTCGTTCAGCTGATCAGCGGCGCCCTTGGCAGTTATGAAATATGGACGGGTATTCTCGGGCCGGAGGATTTCGAGAATCCCGAGGTCCCCTTGATCGGGCTCGCGACGCTCGCGTCGGTGGGACTTTGGATTTTTGTCTTCCTGATGTGCGTGATTAGCACTGCGCGTCTGACGTTTCGCATGGGCAAAAATCTGAATACGCTGGAGGCACCGGGCGAGCGCATGCCTCCGGGCTGGGCAGTTGGCTGGTATTTCGTGCCGCTCGCCAACTTGCTGATGCCCTTCCGCGGGTTGAAGCAGATTTGGCGCGACACGTTCGCGATCGCAGATCGTTCCCAGCCCGACGACCTCGTCGCCACCCTGTGGTGGGCGAGCTGGGTGTTTAGCAACATCTTGGGTACGTGGTCATTTCGCGCTACGCTGGAGTCTGGGGGCAACAACGAAGCGGGACCGACAAACCCAGAATTGTACATGATGTCGCTTTATCTCGGTTTGGCGAGCAGCATTCTCGGCGCCTTTTCTTGCGTATTCATGCTGAAGACGTTCGGCCCGATCGTGCAAGCCCAAGACGAAATTATTCGTGCGCGCGCGGGCGCCTCCTCAGCTTAGGTGCAGGTACGGCGTTTACGCGCGCAACTGACGCCCTCGACGCTGGCCTCCGATGCATGACCGTGCTAGGCGCCAATCATGCCTTTCACCCTCCCCCCCGCGCTCGACGCCTTCGTCAAGGGCCTGGTGGCCCGAGGGCGTTATGCCGACGAAAGCGACGTGGTGCGCGATGCGCTGCGCAGGCTTGCTGACGGCGACTTCGATCCCGAGACGGGAGAGCCGATCGCGGCGCTCCGCGCCGAACTGGCCGAAGCCGAAACGGGGCCACGCTCAGCGCTGGGCGTCATGGCGGTGTTCGATGCTGTGGCGGCCGGCTCAAGCGCCGCCGAATGAGCGGCGCCAAGCGCGTAGTTCTCTCAGCCCGCGCTGAGAGCGATCTGGCCGAGATTTTTCAATCGAGCATTGAGCGTTGGGGCGAACATCAGGCTCGCAAGTACGCCGAACAGATCGACCGGCGCTTGGCCGTGCTGACGAAGGTCTCCGGTTTCCGGCGGCTCGACCCCAGCGCGGGACGGGACCTGGTGGCGAACATTTCCCAACCCTCGATGATTTTTTTGATCGATACGGAGATCGGTATAGAGACGGCTATCGAATTGATAGGTCAGCCGATCAAGACGAAGACGCGCGGACCGCAGCCCGAAGGCTATTCGTGGGCCCATACGGGTTGCTCCCCAACGGTGGCAACTGCAACGACTCAGTTTCAGACATGATGCGTGCGGCAGGGCTGGCCCCCCCACCTCTTGACCTAACACCGAATGACACGTTCGGGATGCTGCCCAGCCGTAACTACCCCGGCGGGAGGCCCGTCAGAAGAAATGGTCGCCCTGTTGTGAGGCATTGATGCAGCAGGCGAACTTATTGCACCGAGTGCTCCACGGAAGTGCCTATCTGGTCGTATTGGTATGGGCGGGGATGCTTAGTTTTGCCGCGAGCACGGGGATTCCCTCTGCCTTCGTAGGGGTGCTCACCTTGGCATTCTGGGGCGTCTGCGTGTTTTGGGGCATAAGCGTGAACTGGGCACTCGTTTTTTCGCGCCTGGGTTGGATTGTTGCACTTACTTGTTTGCCGTTCTGTGTCTCCTATCTGGCCCCGTCAAAGTTCGCCGCCGCTAGCCCAGGCCCCATGCTACGCTACCAATCGGAGCTGCTAACTACAGGAACCCTTATGGTCGTCGGGGTTTTCCTTACTTTGACAGTCTATGGGCTCAAGGCAATGTACGGCGTTCTTCGCAAGGCGAGGTGATGGGCGGATTCAGCGGAAGGCGTGAGATGCCTCGTACACGCCGTTCGGCGCGGCGACGGTGTTCACCGCGACGACCGCGCACGGGGCATGTCGATTGGGGCGAGAATTATTGGCTGACGGGGATCGCGGTGACGGGCGCGGTGAGCGGTGCGACGGTGAACATGACGTTCGGCCGCGACGCCGCTGGCGCGGTGGCGTCGACAACGGACGCGGTCAATCCATCGCGCTCGGCGAGCTACGCCTACACCAACGCGGCGCGCTTGCAGTCGCAGACCGTCGGCGCCGATGTCACCAGCTGGACTTACGACGCGGCCGGCAATCGCACGCGCGAGACGCGGCTTGTCTCCAGCGTCACCACGTACGACGACTACATCTATCCCACGACCTCGAACCGCTTGAGCGAGGTGCGCGATCAAGTGGGCGCGGCGCGCCGCACGATCAGCTATCGCCTGAATGGACAGACATCGCAGGACGTACGCACCGGAACGGGCACGTTTGCCTACACTTACAACGCCAACGGCCGTTTGATCGAGGCGCGCCTGAACGGCTCGCTGGTTGCGAGCTACGGCTACGACGCAGCCGGTCGGCGGATCACGCGGGTGGTGACGGGGGCGCCAAACGTGAGCCGGGAATATCTCTATTTCCCGGATGGCCGCTTGATGGCTGAGGCGGACGGAACCGGCGCGATCGTGCGCGAATATGTGTGGCTTGAGGATTTGCCTTTGGCGGCCGTGAATGTGAGCGGGGGGAGTTCAACGCTCTTCTACATCCACGCCAGCCATCGCGGCGAGCCGGTGGCGATGACGGACGCGGGCAAGGCCAAGGTGTGGGATGCGTCCTATACGCCGTTCGGGGCGGCGACGATTTTCACCGCGACAACGCCGCTGGATTTGCGTTTGCCAGGCCAGCAGCTGCAGGGCGAGACCGGCCTGCACCAGAACTGGATGCGCGACTACGATCCAGGCCTCGGCCGCTACGCCGAGCCCGACCCGATCGGGCTTGCCGGCGGGCCGAATGTGTACTCGTATGTGGGGCAGGATCCGCTGAATTACGTCGATCCGGATGGCCAGTTGTTATGGCTTGCTGGCGCGGTGTTGGCTTCTCCGCAAGGTAGATTTGCATTGGGCTTCGCCGCCGGATTCGCGACAGATGTTGGTATGCAGGTCTTACAGAATGTCACACGGGGACAGCCAGCGTTTTGCAACATTGGCTTCCGGTCGGCTATATTGAGCGGTCTCGCGAGTGGCGCAGGATTTTCTCTTGGAGGCGCTGTGGAGGCCGCCACCTCGGGTGCTCTTTTCGAGACCGCCATGTATGTCTACGGAGACGCCATCAATTTCTACGGGGACGCCATTGATGCTCCCGCTCCCCGCCGCGAACAACGAGATTGATAGTGTTTGATTCGCTCGACCTCTCGAACGAAGCCATCAGAATCCATTTGATCGTTTCCGCGATTCTTGCGGTCGCGATGCTATTTTTTCCTCGTCATCCGAAACTCACGATATTGTGGTCAGGTCTTTTGGGATTGGCAGGTTTTGTCCTCTATACCCCAGTTGGGATGATCTTCGATGGCACGTTCGCAGACTGGGCACTGATTCCACTCGTCTTCGGAAGCGCATACTGCGTGCAGTACGTGTTTTACGGCAGGCGCTGGAGGGCATCGGTGCGCAAGTGACTTTCCGGAGATCAGCTCCTGTGCGCTCTGTAGAGAGTATTTGGCTTCTCTGGTTTCTTTACCCCCTCGCCACTCTGCTAGTCATTTTGTCGCTCCAGTCCGGCAGTCTGCACATGAAATTCGGAAGGGATTGGCCATACGCAGTCGGCGGACCGATTGGAAGCGCCGTTTGGTGGATCGTGGCAGAGGCCGGTAAGTCATGGCAGGCGCTGTTGGCAGGCTACCTTGGCGGTGCGGTTGTTTGCGGCGTGTTGGTGGCTGCGCTTCACCGATTGGCGGGCTACATCGGAGATATGTGGCGGTGACGATCAAGACTAACGGCGCGATCGTGCGCGATGCACGCCACGTATCAGCTGATGCGGCCACGGGAGGACTAGGTGGTATTGTGGCGGGGTGGGAAGCCGTCGGCGTTGGGCTCGGCACTAGAGTTGCGGCGAGCGGGTCCGCTGGCAATGTCGCGCAGATGCAGGACGCCGAAAGTGTCGAGGGGGATTCTTGATCCACGACGGGCGGTTGATGGCTGAGGCTGATGGCGCGGGCGCGATCGTGCGCGAATATGTGTGG
>DPWD01000259.1:0-206 GCA_003526465.1 Hyphomonadaceae bacterium | reverse complement strand
GCGATGACGGACGCGGGCAAGGCGAAGGTGTGGGACGCGTCCTATGCGCCGTTTGGGGCCGCGACGATTTTCACCGCGACGACACCGCTGGATTTGCGTCTGCCGGGCCAGCAGCTGCAGGCCGCAGGCATCCTATAGCCCCGAGCGCCGGCGCCCTCGCGGGCCAACGCCGATGCTTGTGATTGGGAGCGCACGGCGCCCGTCCC
>DPWD01000382.1 GCA_003526465.1 Hyphomonadaceae bacterium | reverse complement strand
GATCGTCATCGGCCTCGTCGGCGAGCGTGGGCGCGAAGTGAAGGAATTCATCGAGGACACGTTGGGCGAGGAGGGCAGGCGCCGTTCGGTCGTCGTGGTGGCCACGTCCGATGAAGCCGCCGCGCGCCGCAGGCTCGCCCCGCATATGGCGTGCGCCGTGGCCGAGCACTTCCGCGACGAGGGGCTCGATGTTCTGCTGCTGATCGATTCGGTCACTCGCCTTGCCATGGCGCAGCGCGAGATCGGTTTGTCGGTGGGAGAGCCGCCGACCACCAAGGGCTACACGCCTTCCGTGTTCGCCGAATTGCCGAAGCTCCTGGAGCGCGCCGGGCCGGGCTATGAGGGCAAGGTCGGCTCGATCACGGCGCTGTTCACCGTGCTGGTCGACGGCGACGATCACAACGAACCGATCGCCGACGCCGTGCGCGGCATTCTCGATGGCCACATCGTCATGGAGCGCGCCATCGCCGAGCGTGGGCGCTATCCCGCGATCAATGTGCTCAAGTCGATCTCGCGGCTGATGCCGATGTGTCATGCGCCGGAGGAAAACGCGCTGCTTGCGCGCGCGCGCGCGGCGCTGTCACTGTACGGCGAGATGGAAGAACTGATCCGCATCGGCGCGTACAAACTTGGCGCCGATGCGGAAGTGGACGAAGCCGTGCGCGTGCGCCCGGCGCTCGAAGCCATGCTGGCGCAAGGCCGCGACGAATTGTGCTCGATCGAGGATGGGTTTGCGATGCTGGCGGAGGCGTTGGGGTGAGGACGTTCAAGCTTGCGGGGAGGGGGACATGAAATCCCTCCGCACACTCCTCAAAATCGCGCAGCGCGATCTCGATCTCCTGCGGCGCGCGCTTGCGGATCAATTCGGCAAGCTGCGTCACGTCGAAGAGCGCATCCTCGGTCACGACCAGACCTTGCGCGCCGAGCAGGCGCTTGCCGCGCGCGACTACGAAAGCGCGCGCGCCTATGGCGGTTACGCGGTGCTGGCGTTGGGCATGCGCCGCGCGCTCGAAGCGGAGAAACAAGCGGTCGAACGCGAAATCGAGCGCATGCGCGAACTGATCAAGGCCGCGCACGTGGAAGTGCGCAAGTTCGAGCGGCTGCTCGAGCTGGAAGAAGCGCGAGAAAAAGCCAAGCGCGAAAAACGCGAAGCCGCGGAGCTGGACGAGTTCGCGACGCTGACAGCGGGGCGGCGGCGCTAACTTGGGCCCCTTGACGGCGTGTAACTTGTGAGTTACAAGCGCTGATGCCTCAAGTTCGCCAGACCGAGGCGTACGAAACCTGGGTTGCGGCGCTGCGGGATGAAGAGGCGCGAGCGCGGATTAATGTTCGCATCCGCCGCTTGTCGCTCGGCAATCCGGGCGACGTAAAGCCCGTGGGCGAAGGCGTGAGTGAACTTAGGATCGATTACGGGCCTGGGTATCGCGTCTACTATGTTCACCGGGGCAAGGAAGTGGTCATCCTGTTGTGCGGGGGCGACAAGCGTTCGCAAACCCGGGACATCAAGCAGGCGCTCAAGCTGGCGCGGGATTTGGAGTGAGTACGATGCCGGTCAAGACACGCGCGTGGGATGCGGCGGAAACGCTGGACACGCCGGAACGCATCGCGCGCTATTTGGAGGCCGCGTTCGAGGACGGCGATCCGGCTTTGATCGCTGCGGCCATCGGCGATGCCGCGCGCGCGCACGGCATGAGCGACCTCGCGCGCGAAACCGGGCTGGCGCGCGAAGCGCTCTACCGCGCGCTCAGTGAAACCGGCAATCCGGAATTTGCGACGGTGCTGAAAGTGCTAGGTGCGTTGGGCCTAAAACTCGCCGCTGTTGCGGAAACAACGCGCTAACCCGCGCCCAGCGCTTCCACGATCCGGATCACGTCTTCGTACGCTTGGCTCTGCGGGTGGCGCACGGGGAGCGGGGTTTGCGCGCGGATCGAGTCGGGGACTTTCGGGTCGCGGCAGATGGCGCCGGCGAATTTCGGCTTGACGCCCAGGTACTCGTTGCAGGCCATGGCGAATTGATCGAACACGCGCCGGCCGCGCGAGCGGCTCTCGCACATGTTGACGATGACCCACGGCTCGATCTTCGCGCCCTGGAGGTGCAGCAGCTTCACCATGGCGTAGGCGTCGGTGAGCGCGGTGGGTTCTTCGGTGGTGACGAGAATGAGCCGGTCGGCGGCGCGCGCGAAGCGCAGCACGGTGGGGTCGATGCCGGCGGCGAGATCGAGGATGATGCGGTCATAGTGCGGCGCAAGCTTGGTGAGCCCCGTGGCGATGCGCGCCACTTCTTCGAGTTTGATCGCGCCGAGCGCGCCCGAACCGGAATGCCCCGCGATCAGGTCGAACCCGCCATTGCGCCCGGGCCCGCCCATCACCGGGGTCACCGCGGAGTCCAGTTCCAGAAAGCCGCGCACCACCGAGTGCACATCCGCGGTCGGGCGTACGCCCAGCTGCACGTCGATATTCGCAAGCCCGAGATCGCAATCCACCAGCAGCGTGCGCTGCCCCGCGCGCCCGAACGCGATCGACAGCATGGTCGAAAGCCAGGTCTTGCCGACCCCGCCTTTGCCCGAGGCAATTGCGAAAATCGGCGCCGCGCGCGTGCGCGGCAAAGGCGGCGTGTGGGGGAGGGCGCTGCCGGACATAGGCGCGATAACACCACGTCAAGGTTTATGGCGCGTTAGCGTTGGCGAAATGATTTGGTTAATACTGCGCTAAAGGCACGCAGATCCGCTCAAACCTGCCCCATCGCCTTGAGCCGCATTTTCGGGTGCACTTCGCCTTGGCTCATCACCGCCGTTGACGGCCGGAAGCGTTCGATCAGCGAGCGCACGAACGGGCGGATGGCGGGCGAGGTGAGCAGCACTGGGGTTTCGCCCATTTGCGCGGCGCGCTCGAAAGCAGCGCGCACATCGGCGACGAAATCGTGCAGCTTCGAGGGCGCCAGCGCCAATTGCCGCGACTGACCTTCGCCCACCAGCGATTCGTTGAACGCCTGTTCCCAGGCCGGCGCCAAAGTGATGATCGGCATCGAGCCGTCGGCATTCTTGTGCTGATGGCAGATCTGGCGCGCCAGCCGCCCGCGCACGTGCTCGGTGATCAGCACCAGGTCGTGCATCGAAGGCGCGGCCTCGGCGATCGCCTCGACGATAGAGGAGAGGTCGCGGATGGAGATGCGTTCTTTCAGCAGATTTTGCAGCACGCGCTGCACGCCCGACCAGGAAATGTGCGCCGGCGCGACATCGTCGAGCAGCGATTGGGTTTCCTTGGGCAGATCCTTGATCAGCTTCTTGACCTCGGCGAAGGTCAAAAGCTCGGCCATGTGCTCCTTGATGATCTCGGTCAGATGCGTGGCCAGCACGGTGGCGGGATCGACCACGGTATAGCCATGGAAGCTCGCTTCCTCGCGCGCGGCCTCGTCGATCCAGGCGGCGTCGAGGCCGAAAGCGGGCTCCTTCACTGCTTCGCCTGGGAGCTTCACGCCAATTCCGGATGGGTCCATCGCCAGCAACGCGCCGATCTTGAGCGTGCCTTCGCCGGCGATCATCTCGCGCACGCGCACGGTGTAGCGGTCGCTCGCGAGGGTCATGTCGTCCATGATGCGCACATCGGGCATGATGAACCCGTACTCTTGCGCCAGCGTCTTGCGCAGCACCTTGACCTGATCGGTGAGCCGGCGGCCCTGCACATCGTTGATCAAAGACAGCAGGCCAAAGCCGAGATCGATGCGCACATTGTCCATGGCGAGACTTGAGGCGGACGTCTCCTCCGCGGGCTCCGCCGCGGCGGGGGTAGCCGCGGCGACGGCCGCAATTCGGGTGGCTTCGCGAAGCCGCCAGGCCAGCAGCCCCGATGCGCCCGCCAGCACCCAGAATGGTATGAGCGGCATGCCGGGTAACACGCCGACTCCGAACGCGCACGCGGCAACCACGCCGAGCCCAACCGGATAGGAAGCGAATTGCGTGGCCAGCGCTTTGTCGGCGGCGCCGTTGATGCCGGCTTTGGTCACCAGCATGCCCGCCGCCACCGAGACGATCAGCGCCGGGATTTGCGTGACCAGGCCGTCGCCGACAGTGAGCAGCGTATAGGTCTTACCTGCTTCCTCGAACGCCATGCCGTGCTGGAACACGCCGATGATAATGCCGCCAATGATGTTGATGAAAACGATGAGCAGGCCGGCGATGGCGTCGCCGCGCACGAATTTCGAGGCGCCGTCCATCGCGCCGAAGAAGGCGCTTTCGTCTTCGAGCGCGCGCCGACGCTCCCGCGCTTGGGTATCGTTGATCAGGCCGGAGGAGAGGTCGGCGTCGATCGCCATCTGCTTGCCGGGCATGGCGTCGAGGGTGAAACGCGCGGCGACTTCTGCGATCCGCGTCGAGCCGCGGGTGATGACCACGAAGTTCACGATCACCAGGATCGCGAACACAATAACGCCGATCACGAACTCGCCGCCCATTACGAATTGCGCGAAGGCGGCGATCACGTCGCCGGCGGCGTGTTCGCCTGACTGGCCGTTGGAGAGAATGAGCCGTGTCGATGCAATGTTGAGCGCGAGCCGGAGCAGGGTGGCGAGCAACAGCACCGTTGGGAAGGAGGTGAATTCCAGCGGCCGCTTGATCAGCAGCGCCGTCACCAGCACCAGGAGCGAGAGCGTGATCGAAATCGCCAGCAGGAAATCGAGCAGCACCGGGGGCAGCGGCACCAGCATGATGGCGAGGATGCCCAACACCCCAAGCGCCAAAGCGATCTCGCCGCGCAACAGCATGGAGCGAAAGTCGGCCCCGGTAAGGCCGGGGCGCTGGAACTGGGCTGTTTCAGTCATTGGTCAGCTTTCGGGGAAGCAACTTCCCCCCGCCCCCTCGCGGGGCGGGGGCAGGGGGTGGGGGGCG
>DPWD01000282.1 GCA_003526465.1 Hyphomonadaceae bacterium | reverse complement strand
CGGCGCCGGCGCGCGCCAGGAATGGCGGCGGGCGCGGATGTCCTCACGCCAAGCGCGCCGTTGCGCGCGCCATGAATTCTTCCAGTCATGCGAGACGTCTTCGGCAACGCGCGCATATTCGCGCTTGGCGCGGTCGATCACTTCCTGAGCGTTGAACGGCACGCCGTGCGCGGCGGCCCATTCCGCGTTGGTGTGCGCCGAGGGCAGCACGAACATCATCACGATGTAGACAAAGATGAAGAAGCCGGAAGTGAACAGGGCTGCGACGATAAAAAGCAGCCGTATGATGTTAGCGTCGAGATCGAAATAGGCGCCGAGCCCCGAGCAGATGCCTGCGATCTGGGCGCCTTCCTTGATGCGGTAGAGGCGCTTGCGCGGCTCGTACGTTGGACCGGCTTCTTCGCGCGGCGCGTTTTCCTCGCCTTGCACCGGGCCCATCTCTTCGAGCACGCGCGCCATTTCCGCGGCGTTGATCACGCTCTTGGATGGGCCGAGATGTGCGGCGCATTTGTCGGCGACGGCCTGTTCGAGGTCGCGCACGATCTCGGCTTTGTCGGGATTGCTGGCGAGTGCTGCTTCGGCGCGATCGATGTAGGCGCGCAGAGCGTCGTAGGCGGGGGCCTCGAGCTGATAGGGATTGCCGTTGAGATTGATGGTGACGACGCGTTCCATGCCTAGCGCCCCAGAGTTTGCAAAGTGTCGTTGAGAAGCCGCCAATAGGCGGAGAGATCGTCAAGCCGCGCCTGGCCCTTGTCGGTCAGCGAATAATACTTTCGCGGGGGGCCAGCGTCGGATTCCACCCATTCGTAATCGACCAATTCCTCGCGCCGGAGCTTGGAGAGGAGGGGGTAGAGCGTGCCTTCCTGGGTCGCGAATGGCGTGCTGGTAAGCCGCGCCATTATGTCGGCGACATAGACGCGCTCGGCCGCGATCAGGGTGAGAAGGGCAAACTCCAGCAACCCCTTGCGCACGCCCGCGAATTGTTCATCAGCCTGTGGCATAAAGCTACCTTGTAGAACAAAGGTAGAAGGATGTAAGAAGGAAGTCAAGGCCGACAAACCTTGACGGGCAACACCAAGTGACCATAGTCATGACCATGGTCACCAAAACAATGCCCGCCTCGGAATTCAAAGCCAAATGCCTCGCGCTGATGGACGAAGTCGCGCGTACTGGGGAGGCTGTGCTGATCACCAAGAACGGCAAGCCGGTGGCGCAGTTGACGCCGGCTGTTGACGTGTCGAAGCCGCGAAGGCCCGCTTTTGGCATGCACAAGGGGTTGGTTTACCCGATCGGAGACGTCGATCTCGACATGCCGGTGGTCGATCCTTCGGTGTGGACGGCTGACGTGGAAAACTCGGGCGAGTAGCGCTTGCTTCTGCTCGATACCAACGCGCTACTCTGGGTCTCCGGCGGCAGCGCCCGCTTGGGGCGCCGGGCTCGCGCCGCCATTCAGGCCGCGATTGACAAGAGCGAGGCGGCGTTTTCGGCGGTATCTGTCTGGGAAGTGGCGTTGCTGGTGAGGAAGGGCCGCTACGCGCTTGGCCAACCGATTGAACTATGGAGGGACGACCTATTGCAGGCGGGCATCAAGGAAATTGATCTCGATGGCGCGATGGCCGCGTTGTCTGCGAGCTTGGTGGACTTGCACGATGACCCCGCCGACCGGTTCATCGCCGCGACTTCGGTGCGCCTTGGCGCGCAGCTCGTTACCTCCGATGCGCAACTCATTGCCTGGAGCGCAAATCACGCTCCGGCGCCCGCATTGGACGCGAGAAAATAGCTTACCGCTCGATCCCCAGATCCGAGATCAGCAGCGCTTTAAAGTCGTCGTTCCTGCGGGCGAAGAGCCCGCCTAGGAAGGCGAAGAAGGATCTGATCGTGTTCATCATTGGCGCTGCCCCTAGCCCTATTGCCCGCTGTCGGTTGGTTCTCTCGCGTTAGTCATCGTTTCCATCGGCCCTGAATCTAAGATGAGCGCGAATCGTCAATTTGGATGAGCGTGACGCAAACTCCGTTCCGCTGTGGCGCGCGAAGCACGCTTTCCCCTATGGGGTGTGGCTTGTTCGAGATGAATGGGTGCGCGGCACCCGCACTACGCAGGCTGGCAACGATTCATTAACCACAAACGGCTTCCTGTGCGTCCGGGCGGCAGAATTTGCCGGGCGCCCGCGGAGGCAAGCCATGAACGGCGCGGAAGTGCTCGATCTTGGGCGCGACGCCATCTGGGTTACCGTTATGGTGGCGGCGGGCCCCATGCTGGTTGGGCTGGTGGTGGGCCTGGTCGTCTCGCTGCTGCAGACGCTTACGCAGATCCAGGAACAAACGCTCGTGTTCGTGCCGAAGATCCTTTCGATCTTCCTGGCGATCCTGCTGTTCCTGCCGATCATGGGCGGGCTGATGGGCGGGTTCATGAACAACGTCTTCGAACGCATCGCGGCGTTCTGAGATGACGCTCACCCTCTACGGCGTCGAGATCTGGGCGGCGGCGCTGCTGTTCGCGCGCGCGGGCGCCATGATCATGCTGTTGCCGGGGTTCGGCGAAACCGTAGTGCCGCCGCGCATTCGCCTGGCCTTCGCTTTGGCGCTAGCGGTCGCCATTGCACCGAGCTTGGCGGGGCGGATGCCGGAACCCGCAGCGACCGCGTGGGGCATGGCGTTCCAGGTGGGAACCGAAGTGCTGGTGGGCGTCCTGCTCGGGGGCGCGGCGCGCATTCTGATTTCCGCAACCGCAACCGCGGGCCAGATCATCGGGCTCGAGATCGGGCTCGCGTTCGCCCAGACCGCCGACCCCACCATGTCGCAATCGGGCCAATTGACCGCGGTGTTCCTCAGCATCATGGGCATCGCGCTGATCTTTGCGACGGGCCTTGACCACATGTTCCTGCAGGGGGTTGTGGGCTCCTACGAGGTGATCGCGCCGGGCGCGCCCGCGCCGGTCGGGGACGCGGCGCAATTGGCTCTGGAGGCCACCTCCAATTCGTTCCGCGTCGGCTTTCAGATCGCCATGCCGGTGATCGCGGCGGGGCTTGTGTTCCGCATTGGCATGGGCGTGCTTTCGCGGCTCATCCCCCAGATCCAGGTGTTCTTCGTAGCCTTGCCGCTGCAGATCATGGGCGGGCTTGCGGTCGTGGCGCTCGGGCTCTCGGCGGGCATGCTGGTCTGGCTCGACAGCCTGCAGCGTTACGCGACCTGGCTGAGGTAGCTGCCCATGGGCGACAGCGACGACCAGATCCACGAACCGACCGAGCAGAAACTCGAGAAAGCGCGCAAGCGCGGCGACATCGTCAATTCGCCGGAAGTAGGCGCCGCGCTTTCGCTTGCGGCATTGACCGCAATCGTCGCGTTCATGGCGGGGCCGATCTTCAGCGCCACCTCGCGCGGCCTGATCGGTTTTCTCGAAGCGCCCGGGCAGTATTCGACCGATGGCGGAGCGCTGCGGATCGTAATCGGCGACGCTGGCGCTCGCGTGCTGGCTATTTTCGCGCTTGCCGCGGCGGCTCTCGCTGGCGCCGGGATCGCGGCGCGCTATTTGCAGGACAAACCGACGTTTACCGCTGAGAAACTTTCGCCCAAGCTCGAAAATCTGTCGCCTGTGCAAGGATTCAAGCGCGTGTTCGGCAAGCCGGCCATGGCTTCGTTCGCCAAGGCGCTGGCGAAATTGGCGCTGGTGGGCGCGGCCCTCGGCTGGGCGCTGTGGCCGCGCGACGCTCAGATCGAACGCATCGGCTACCTCGATCCCGCTGCGTTGCTGCCCTATTTGCAAGACCGCGCGGTGGCGCTGCTGATGGCGCTGGCGCTTGCGGCGGCGTTTCTGGCTGCGGTCGATTACGTGCTCACGCGCCAATCCTACATCAAGCGCCATCGCATGTCGCCGAAGGAACTCAAGGACGAAATGCGTGAAAGCAATGGCGACCCACAAGTGCGCGCCAAGCTGCAGCGCATCCGCGCCGAGCGCTCGCGCCAGCGCATGATCCAGAACGTTGCCCGCGCAAGCGTGGTGCTCACCAACCCAACCCACTACGCGGTCGCGCTGCGTTACGAGCAGGGCGAAACCGACGCGCCGATCTGTCTTGCCAAGGGCGTCGATGCGGTAGCGCAACGGATCCGCGAAGCGGCGGAAGAGCACGACGTGCCGATCGTTGAAAATCCGCCCTTGGCGCGTGCGTTGTTCGCGAGCGCCGACATCGACGAACCGATTCCGGCGGAACATTACCAGGCCGTCGCCAAGGTTATCGGCTTTGTCATGCGCCTGGGCCGGCGCAAGGCGCAGCGAAGGCTGCCGCGGCGAGGCCGGTAATGCTTACGACGATGAATAGGCCCGCGGGCGCCGTGCTCGTAAACCCGAATCAGGATCAAGTGGCGCACCGATGACAAACCTCGCACACACGCCGCCGCCGCGAGGCGCGCGCCTCGACATACCCCAGATGCTGTTCTGGGCGGCTGTGGCCGTGGGCGTTGCGGCGGCGGGCGTTGCGGTCACGGCCGGGC
>DPWD01000225.1 GCA_003526465.1 Hyphomonadaceae bacterium | reverse complement strand
GCCGGCTGGCGCGGCGAGCGCGTGGAATACATCACCTTCGATCCCGACCGGCCCCGCGCCTGGGAAACGCTGGCGCAATTGCGGGCGTTGGCGCGGGCGATTCCGGGGATCATCGTGCATCCGGGGCATCAGGTGTTGGGGGCTATTCCCGCAGCTTCCCCATGATCACGCTGTCGCGAATGCCCAGGTGCGTCTTCCAATTGCCGCGCAACAGGCCCTCGCGCTGAAAGCCGGCGCGCAGGAAGAGCGACAGCGAGGCGGCGTTCTCAGGGTCGATGTCGGCGGCGAGGCGGTGCAGGCCCAGTTGATTGAAGGCGTACGCCTCGATCAGCGCGAGCGCCTTCGACGCAAGCCCGCGTCCTTGCGCCTCGCGGCGCATGATGACGCCGATCTCGCCGACGCCTTCGCGCGGGTTGAACAGCGCGATGCGGCCAAGCGCTTCGCCTCCGTCCTCGGTGATGGCCCAGACGCGGCCGCCGGCTGCCGCGAGCGTGTCAGCGATCTCCTGCCTGGTTTGTTCTGCAGAGGTGTGCGCGGGGGCGGACCAATAATGGTGCGCCTCAGGGTCAGAGTGGGCGGCAAAGAGCGCCGC
Organism: Hyphomonadaceae bacterium; assembly: GCA_003526465.1. GTDB lineage: Bacteria > Pseudomonadota > Alphaproteobacteria > Caulobacterales > Aquidulcibacteraceae > Vitreimonas. Next base: position 5,440 of record DPWD01000225.1, on the reverse strand, counting down.
CGCATCGGACCGCTCAAGTTGGCGCAACACAATTTCGGGCGCGGAGAGGGCAGGGGCGGTCAAAACGACGGCGTGCACCTGATCACCGGCGACGCGATCCATAACGCCGCCGGCTGGCGCGGCGAGCGCGTCGAGTACATCGCCTTCAAACCCGTCGGGCTTGGGAAACACTGGCGCATTTGCAACTGCTGGCGCGGACAATATCGGGCGTCATCCTGCATCCTGGGCATCATGTGTTGGGAGAGGCAGCCCTGACGGAAGTCCTACTCTGCGTAGATGGGCTTGCCCTTAAACATTTCTGCGGCGCGCTCGGAGCGGACGCGCTCAAGCCTAAGGTCGGCGATGTCCTGTGCGAGCTTCGCTTTGGTTGCCTTCGCTGGAAGCTTGCGGGCTCTTCCCGACAGCATCTCATAAATCTGATTGAGGGACTCCCGCGTCACGCGTCGATCAGATTGGATGCGTTTCAACTCTGACCGGAAAGTGTCGTCATTGCCGAACGCGTCCTGCAACGACTTCACGCGTTGCGCCGCACTTTCTTCGGTCGCAGCCACGACAGCTTGGGGTTGAGCGCGCGCGCGCGAAATCATCTGGAGGAACGAAGCAACTGACATGTCGTCATGCCGCCGCAATCCGCTTAAGAAAGTATTGAGATCGTAGCTGAGCTGACTTGGCAGCCCAGCCTGAGCCACAATCGCTTCGATTGCTTCGCGTATGTCCGCAACCCTGGTCATTGCAGCCTCGGTAGAACCTCCGCGCCGACGCGAGCGAAAATTTGTTTCGCCTTCGCATCCCTAAGATAGGCAATCCCTTTGCCCGCCGCATCCCTAATTGGCTGTGATCGAGGCACAAAAGCACTCTCCATGACGATTTCGCCAGCTGAGCGAGCGGCTGCTGGCCAAATTTCTCTTAGTTTTGACTCAAGTTCCGCCAACTCATCCTCCTCGATCTTCTTGAGCCCAGTGGCCACGAGCGTGATGCTCGGTACAACTCCAAGCAGCTTCAGAGCGGGAAAGGCTTCCTCCCTCATGCGCATCAATTGACGCGAGAAGTACTCGGCGCCGGGGATGGAGAGTCCGTCAGCTTGCGTCGGAATGAGCAAATGGCTGGCGGCTGACAACGCGTTGATTGTTGCTGTCGTTATTCTCGGCGGGCAATCGATGATCGCGACCTCATACGCTGATTTGAAGTCAGCCGAGTCGAGATAGCGCAACAAATTGTAGCGGACTTCATGGTCGGGGACGGTTAGCCATTCGACAAAGATCTCATTCTCAACCGTCGCGAATGGGTAGGTCGCTCGGAACAAGCGAGTCTGTCCAGAATCGCGATCGCGAAAGCGCATGGGTGGCGCAAAGTTGAGAGCGTCTTCGGTGGCCTTTCTCCCAAGCAGGAGATGATGTGCGCTCATCGAGACGTCAGTAATGCCGGCTTGTCCCAACACGGTTTGAGACAGAGAACCCTGATAGTCGAAGTCGATTAGCAGGACCTTCTCGTTGTTGGGTGCCGACGACAGGAACGCTCCCAAGTTCGCAGTTATCGTCGTTTTGCCTACGCCGCCTTTCATGTTGGCAACTACGAGAATGGGCGGTCGGCTCGATTCGTAAATCGCTGGTCGCCTCGGCGCCTTGCGTTCCCAAATCGTTCGCTCGATCAAGGCTCGAGTTTCTTGGTCTTCTGGCGGCGTGATCCTGGCGACATCGTCCTTTTTCTTGCCGGTCAGCGCCCGCAACGTGATGATCGCTGCAAGCAACCCCAATATTGCCGTCAGCAATCCGATGAACTCCGCACTCATATTTCCCTCCCTGAAGGGAAGGTTAACACGTTGTTAGAAGGACACAAAGGCCATTAGCCCACCCACAAAACACCCACGCCTCACCGCTTTGCCCGCTCGCTCGCGCGTACCTTGACGCTTTCGCTGCGCAATTGCCCGCAAGCCGCGAGAATGTCGCGGCCGCGTGGGGTGCGGATGGGGGATGAATAGCCGGCGCGGTTCAAGACTTCGGCAAATTTCTCGATTGTTTCCCAATCGGAGCATTCGTATGGCGCGCCTGGCCAGGGGTTGAACGGGATGAGATTGATCTTGGCCGGGATGCCCGCGAGCAGCTTCACCAGCGCTTTCGCTTCCGGGATCGTGTCGTTGACGCCTTTCAGCATAACGTATTCGAACGTCACGCGCTTGGCGTTGTTGAGCGAAGGGTAAGTCCGGATCGCCGCGAACAATTCTTCGAGATTGTACTTCTTGTTGATCGGCACGAGTTGGTTGCGCAATTCGTCATTGGTGGCGTGCAGGGAGATCGCCAGCATCGCGCCGGTGCGCTCGCCCAGCTCCTTGATCCTGGGCGCGACGCCCGCGGTGCTCACCGTGATGCGCCGGCGCGAGATGGAAATGCCGTCGCCGTCCGAGATTGTATCGATGGCGGCGGCGACATGGTCGAGATTGTACAAGGGCTCGCCCATGCCCATGAACACGATATTGGTGAGCTGGCGGTCGCCGTCGTTGAGGGGGCGCTCGGGTGTAGGCCATTCGCCCAAAGCGTCGCGCGCGATCAGCACTTGCGCGACGATTTCCTGGGCGGTCAAATTGCGCACCAGTTTCTGCGTGCCGGTGTGGCAGAACGTGCAGTTGAGCGTGCAGCCGACTTGGCTTGAGACGCACAGCGCACCCGCGCGCCCCACATCGGGGATGAACACGGCTTCCCCCTCGACGCCGGTCTCAAAACGGATCAGCCATTTGCGCGTGCCGTCCTGGGACACTTGCGCCGCGGCGATTTCAGAGCGCGCCAGCGTGTAGTGCTCGGCCAGTGTCGCGCGCAATTCTTTCGCGACATTGGTCATCGCCGCGAAATCGGTGACGCCGTAATGATAAATCCAACGCCAAAGCTGCTCGGCGCGCATCTTGGCCTTGCGCTGCTCGACGCCGATGGCGACGAGCTTCTCGGCGAGTTGGGATTTGCCGAGCCCGGCGAGGGAGGGTTTCGGGGTTTCGCTCACGGCTGTCTTATGGGGAGCGCAGAGCGGCGCCGCAATCCCTCGCCTCATTCCGGCGAGATGGCCGGGGGTTGCTTCATCCGCGCCTCGCGCAGGGTGATGAACAGCGCCGCGGCGATGACGACAAGCGCGCCCGCCATTGCCCACGAATCCGGGATTTCGTGAAACAACACGAAGCCGACGACAAGCGCGATGGCGAGGCGCGTATATTCGATCGGCGCCATGGCGGTGGCTTCGCCCAGCGACATGGCCTTTATGTAGAGCGCCTGGTTCGCCAGCCCCAGAACCCCCATCGCCGCCAGCAGCAGAAGATCAAACGGTGTGGGCCAGCGCCATTCGATGAGCGCCAGCGGCGTGGAGAACGCCAACCCAAGCACCGCGCTCCAAACGATCAGCGTTGTGATGGAATGGTCGCGGGTGAGCGCCTTCATGCCGGTCACGGTCATGGCGAACAGAAGCGCGGACGCAAGTGCGGCCAATGCCGGCAGCGCGGGCAAATCCCCCGTGGGCCGCAGCATAATCACCGCGCCAGCAAAGCCGACCAAGGTCGCGCCGACCCGCCAGGGCCCCACCTGTTCGCGCAGCACAAGCACGGCGAGGGGAACAAGCCAGAGCGACCGTGTGAACGAAAGCGCGTTCGCCTCCGCCAGCGGCAGCTGCTGATAAGCGTAGAACGCCAGGATCATCCCAATTGTGCCGGCGGCCGCGCGAAACAGCAGCAAGCCGTGCCGCTTGGCCGCGAATGCCCGCGCTGGGTCGCGCGCTATGATCGGCGTCAGCGCAAGCAGCCCGGCAAGCTGGCGATAGAAAGTTTGCAGCGCCGGCGAGTATTCAGCGCCGAGATATTTGATCAACGTGGTCATCAGCGTGAAGGCGAGGGCCGAAGCCAGCATCCACAACGCCCCGCGCGCATTGGCGGAAAGGCGCCCATACGCGGCGGCGCGATCGGTCATTTCTGGTTTGGCTTCCCTGGCGCATCGCTCATCGCTAGCTTTGGCCCGCCGGGCATGATTGGGCGGGCGGGGTAGCCGCCGAGTGCGATCAGGCGGTCGTACATCACGATGGCGCCGGCCAGGCCGACATTGACGCAGAACTTGGTCGGAATCTTCACCACGTGCGCGCAGCGCGCGATGAGCTCCGGCGAGAGCGAACCGCGCTCGCGCCCGAGCACGTAAGCCGCGGCTTGGGGATGCATGAAGCGCGGCAGCTCCACCGCGTCGTCGGTAAGCTCGACGCCCACCAGCGCGCAGCCTTTGGGCAGGCGCAGTTCTTCGACGCTCGCCCACGGATAATACGGCATGTGATCGAAGCTGCGCGAAGTGTCGGCGTTGTAAGCCTCGCGCACTTTCGGGTGCGCGTTGAGGGTGAAGAAGAAGCTCGCGCCGAACGCATGCGCGGTGCGCATCAGCGCACCGAGGTTCATGGGCTTGGAGATTTCCTCCGCGCCAATGCCGAAATAGCCGCGCTGCCTCACCGTCTGCAATTGCGGTACGGTCCGCCGCGCGCGCCGGTGAGCGTCGCCGTCCCGCCGCGCTCCCAATAATCGACCGCGCCGTTGTTGTAGCGCGCGCCGGAGGCGGCCTGCACGTGCGGCAAGCGATAGACCTGCCCGCCGGCGAACACTTCCGCGCTGTCGTCGGTCTTGATGCGCACCGAAAAAGCGGCCCCGCCCTGGCAGCGCCAATCCATGCGCGGGCCGACATCGCCTATTGTCGCGCAGGCTGAAAGCCAGATCAGCGCGGCGGCGGCGAACAATGGCCTCACCGCTTTAGTCCTTGCGGCAATTGGTGTAGCGGCGCCCGTCAACACCCGAGAGGCTCGCCATCCCGCCCTGCTCGAAATAGGTGACTTCGCCATTGCTGTATCCGCTATCGGTGCGGTCGAGCCGGATCGTGCGTAGGCCAGTGGAGACGGTCGCGGTGCGCGCTTCTTCATTGATGCGCACCGAAAAGTCCGCGCCGCTCGCGCAGCGCCACTCGATGCGTTCCCCTTCCGCGCCGCCGCCTAACCCAAAGCGCGGCACGCTCGGCATGTCCGGCAAGTCCACGTGCGGCAGGCTCGAGCAGCCGGCAAGCAGCAACAGAAGCGCGGCGGCGAAATTCTTTTTCATCTTTCCCCTCACCTGAACGATCTCACCTCGCGAACCCCGGCGCTGGTCGCCCAGGCCCGCTTCATCCCCTGACTGGCGAAGGGTGTGGCGACATTTCCAGCGGCGTCAACCGCTATCAACCCGCCGTAGCCGCCCAGCCCGCGCACGTCCTCGATCACGGCGCTAGCGGCCTCGGTTAACGACTGCCCAGCATAGGCGATCCGTGCACACACGTCCGCCGCGGCGTTCACGCGCATGAAATATTCGCCGAGGCCGGTGCAGGATACCGCCGCGCGCTGATCGGCCCAGCAGCCGGCGCCGATGATGGGCGTGTCGCCGACGCGCCCGGGCAGTTTGCCGTGCAGG
>DPWD01000228.1:7719-7852 GCA_003526465.1 Hyphomonadaceae bacterium | reverse complement strand
GGCGGGCGTCCGCGGCATACAAAGCGCCGAACGCAGCCATGTCGTCGGCGTTCCAGCTCGAGGCGTAGCGCTCGGTGGTGTGGCGCGCGGCCTCCATGACGGTGCCGCGCTGGAGCATCGCTGGGCTGTTCAG
>DPWD01000228.1:0-7571 GCA_003526465.1 Hyphomonadaceae bacterium | reverse complement strand
TGCATCATTTCCGACAGCGTCGGGTGCGGGAACACGGTTTCCATCAGCTCGTGCTCTGTGACCTCGGCCTGCATGGCGACGGCGTAACCCTGGATCAACTCGGTGACTTCGGCGCCGACCATGTGTGCACCCAGAAGTTCTCCGGTCTTGGCGTCGAACACGACCTTCACCAACCCCTGGTCCTCCCCCAGGGCGATGGCCTTGCCGTTGCCCACGAACGGGAACTTGCCCACGCGCACATTGCGCCCCGCCGCCTTCGCCGCAGCTTCGGTGAGGCCGACGCTGGCGATTTGGGGATGGGAATAGGTGCAGCCCGGGATACGCTCCTTGATCAGCGGGTGTGGTTTTTGACCGGCGATTGCTTCAACGCAGATTATGCCTTCGTGCGACGCCTTGTGCGCCAGCCACGGCGCGCCGGTGACATCGCCGATGGCGTAGAGGCCGGCGACGTTGGTGCGGCCATGGCCGTCGGTGGCAATGTGGCCCTTCTCGACTTTCACGCCGAGCGCTTCCAGCCCAAGCCCCTCAACGTTGCCCGCGATCCCCACCGCGACGATGGCGTGCGAAGCGGTGAGCGTTTCGGTCTTGCCGTTCGAAACGACTTGCGCCTCAACGCCGCTGGCGGTGGCCCTCACCGCTTTCGCCTCGGTCGAAGTGAGCAGTTTCATCCCCTCCTTCTCGAAGCGTTTCTTGGCGAAAGCGGAAATTTCCTCGTCTTCCACCGGCAGGATGCGGTCAAGCAACTCAACAACCGTCACCTTCACGCCGAACGCGGCATAGAAGCTCGCAAACTCGATGCCGATGGCGCCGGAGCCGAACACAAGCAGGCTCTCCGGCCACTCGGGCGGCGTCATTGCTTCGCGATAGGTCCAGATGCGTTTGCCATCGGCTTTCAGCCCGGCAGCAGGAATTTCACGCGCGCGCGCGCCGGTGGCGAGGATGACGTGCTTGGCCTCGTAGCTCGTGTCCTTGCCATCCTTGCTCACGACTACTGTGGGCGCTTGTCCGCCCTTCTCCAGCCGCGCTTCGCCCTCGATCACGGCGATTTTGTTTTTCTTCATCAGGTGTGCGACGCCGCCCGATAGCTTGGCCGCCACGCGGCGCGAACGCTGCACCACCGCTTCGCTATCGAACCTGACGCCCTCCGCGGAAAGCCCGTAATCCTTGGCGTGCTGGAAATTGCGGTACACTTCCGCCGAGCGCAGCAGCGCCTTGGTCGGGATGCAGCCCCAATTGAGGCAAATGCCGCCAAGCTTATCGCGCTCGACGATGGCGACTTTCATGCCAAGCTGCGCGCCACGAATGGCGGTGACGTAGCCGCCCGGGCCGGAGCCGATGACGATGAGATCGAAATTCATGTGGTCAACCCAATATGGACCGCCGGCGCCCTCGCCGGCTCTTGTCTGAGCGTGATGCAACGATGCCGGCGAGGGCGCCGGCGGTCCATATTAGCCGATTTCCGTCCCGTCCTTACGCCGATATCCGCCACCGCCAGAATAGCGCCCAGGCAGGAATTTCATGTCGATGTCGGAGTATTCGCCGTGGTCCTCGTCGCTGCGGCCGCCGACAACCAAGATCACGGCGTCTTTATCAGACAAGTTCTTCAGCACATGGCCGTTCTCAACGCCCGCCTTCCAGCCGATGCAATCGCCGGCGCGCAGGATTTCCTCGCCCTCGCCCATTACGAGCGTCACCTCGCCGGAGAGCACGTAAGCGAACTCATCTTCATGCGTGTGCCAATGGCGCTGCGAGGACCACACGCCGGGCGGCAGCGTGAGCAGATTGACGCCGAACTGCGTAAGCCCGGCCGCCTGCCCGAGCGCTTTCCAGCGCCGCGCTTTCACCGGCTCGTCGTGGGGCGCAGGATAGCGCGTGCCGGAAAGCTCGGCGATGGCGGCGAGGTTAATCTTGTTCAATGCGGCGCTCCCAGATTAAAGGCGTTTGTGATCCCATCGACGACGAATTGCGCGGCCATGGCGGCCAGCAAAATTCCGAAGACGCGGGTCAGCATGGAGCCGACCTGCGGGCCCATGAGCTTGGATATGGGGCCTGCAAGCAAGAACGCGAAGAGGCAGAGAGCCAAGTTCGCGCCCGCGCCGGCGAGAATGACGGCCCGCTCCATCGCCCCGTCGTTCTGCGCGAAAAAGAGCATGATCGAGGCTATAGCGCCGGGGCCCGCGATCAAGGGTATCGCCAGCGGGAACACGGATATGTCGTCGCGGTGCTCGGGGTGCTTGGCCTGCTCGGCGGCGATTTTCTCGGCGCGTTCTTCGCGACGCTCGGTGCGCTTCTCGAACAGCATGTCCACTGCGATCAGGAACAGGAGCAGGCCGCCGGCGATGCGGAACGCATCGATCGAAACGTGGATTTGCTCCAACAACCAGGCGCCGCCGAACGCAAACGCAAGCAGGATGAAGGTCGCGTACGCCACCGAGCGCCAGGCCATCTGGTCGCGCCATTCCTTGCCCATGCGCGCGGTCATGGTCGTGAACATCGGTGCCATGGCGACAGGGTCGATGGCGACGAAAAAGGTCACGAAAGAGGCGAGGAAGAGGGAGAGCATGTTGCCGCTTTGCTTAGCATCAGATTCTAAGGGCAGGGAGGGGCAGGGCGCTCAGATTGGTTCGCCCCGCCCTGCTCACTTGGCTGCTGCGCTGATGAGGTGCTGCAGCACGTAGGTTTCGAGCGCGGCGGAAACGGGGGCCCAAGTAACGTAGACCGCGAACGCCAGCGCGGCACAGGCGAGAACGGGAGCGATGCCGAAGAACAGGCGCCCCGCGTTCGGCGCCACCGCGCCCACGAACCAACCGATAAAGCCCGGAACCAGGATCAGAACGAAGATCGCCGCGACCACGACCGCCCAGGCGATGAAGCCTCCGTCGCGAACCGCCCAGAAACCGGCCACGAACAGCAAAAATGGCGTGATCAGATTTGCAGCGATCAGCACCGCGCCCAAAATGCGACCATGGCGCGCCTCGCTTGCTTTCGGCTTGGCGGAGTCCGCGATCATAGCCACGAACGCCAGCGCGTAGGCATAGGCCCAGCCTTCGCCGGCATGTTCGAACAACTCACCGATCAACGCGCCGATGTTCATGCGCCGTCTCCCCCCTCTCCCGCGGCGGCACCCCAAAATGAACGGAAATCACGCACACTGGTCGGCTCGGCCGTTGCGCCGGTCTCTGACGTTTTCTGCCATCTAATGTAGCCACACCTGTATGGGCCGATGTCGGTCGGCCAGTTGGCATAGCCAAAGACTTCTAACTCCACGATTCGTCCGTCACGCACGAAAAGCACGACGCCAATGGGGTCTGCGCCGGTGTCGGTCTCAAGCTGGACGTCGCTAATCTCGCCGCTGCGCGACAGTCGAGGCGTGTCCTCAGGTAGATCGAAGGACAGGAAAAAGCCGGCGCCGCTATAGTTCAATTCGCGGATAGTTGCGACCCGCACTTGTTCTCGGAGAGGCACGCAATCGGGGTGATCGCCATCGGCAAGATAATTCAGCACCTCTCGCGCGAGAGCTTCGTAGGACTCCCAGTCGGGGATGGGCGCCAAATCCGGTCGAGGCGCCGAAATGGTTCGTCTCACAACAACATCGCCATCGGGTCTTCCAGGAACCCGCGGAACGCCTTCAGAAATGCCGCCCCCAACGCGCCGTCGACGACGCGGTGATCGCAGGTGACCGTGACGCTCATCATCGTGGCGATCGCCAGCGCGTCGTTTTTCACGATCGGGCGCTTTTCGCCTGCGCCGATCGACATGATCATGCCGTGCGGCTCGTTGATGATGGAGGCGAAGCTCTTGATCCCCATCATGCCCATGTTGGAAATCGAGAAGGTGCCGCCCTGGAACTCTTCAGGCTTGAGCTTCTTGTTGCGCGCCCGCTCGGCGAGATCGGCCATTTCATGGGAGATCTGCGCGAGGCCCTTGGTCTCGGCGGCGAAGATGATCGGCGTGATCAAGCCGCCAGGAATCGCCACCGCCACCGCGATGTCGGCGTGATGATGCTGAGCAATGCCGTCGGGGGTATAGCTGGCGTTCGATTCAGGCACGAGTTTCAGCGCCAAGGCGGCCGCCTTGATGCACATGTCGTTGACGGAAATCTTCACGCCGGAATCGGCGAAGCGCTTGTTGATGTCGCCGCGCGCTTTCAGGAGCCCGTCGATCTCTATGTCGATCGTCAACGGAAAGTGCGGCACGTCGCGGAAGCTTTCTGTCATGCGCTTGGCGATGGTTTTGCGCATGAGGTCGAGCGGCACGAGATCGTAGGAACCAGAGCGGATGCCGTGGGTTTCCAGCGATTTGAACGGGACTGGCGGCTTGGCCTGTTGGGCTGGCGCTTGCGTCGTCAGTTCGCGCGATTGCTGCTTGAGCGCCTCGGAGTGCGGCGCCTTCATCGCTGCTTCAATGTCGCGCTTGACCACGCGCCCGTGCGGGCCGGTGCCGTTGAGCTGAGCTAGGTTGATGCCGGCTTGTTGCGCGAGGCGGCGTGCGAGCGGCGAGGACGCAATACGCTCCCCTCCCCCTTGCGGGGAGGGGGGAGGGGGTGGGGGTGCTAACACTCGCATTTGAGATGTTGGCTCTCGCACCCCCCACCCTACCCTCCCCCGCAAGGGGGGAGGGGCGCATGAACTGGCCGCCTTGGGGCGCGCGGACCTCGTCGAGCAGCGCAATCGCGGTTGCGAGCGCAAAGGCCAATTCCTGCTCCGGCGTCGCGCCGGCTTCCTGGAGATGATAGGAGCAGACATTCACCGGATTCCATTTCGGCAGCGCGTCCAGGCACCAGGCGATTGTGTCGCCCGTCAGCTTCAGGCTTGGCGCGGGCGGGAAAATGTAGGTGCCGCGCGAGAGATATTCCTTGATGATGTCGTTTTGGGTTGTGCCCTGAAGACTTCGCCAGTCCGCGCCCTGTTCTTCCGCGAGCGTTGCGTAGAGCGCGATCAGCCACGCCGCCGGCGCGTTGATCGTCATCGATGTGTTCATGCGGTCGAGCGGAATGCGGTCGAAGAGGGCGCGTAGATCGCCGAGATGGCCGATCGGCACGCCGACCTTGCCGACTTCCCCGCGCGCGAGGATGTGATCGCTGTCATAGCCGGTCTGCGTCGGCAGATCGAAGGCGACCGAGAGGCCGGTTTGGCCTTTCGCGAGATTCGCCCGGTAGAGCTTATTGCTCTCGGCCGGCGTCGAATGGCCGGCATAGGTGCGGAAAATCCATGGGCTGTCGGGCGCGTGCTGGAAGGGCGGCGGGCTCATCGGTTCTCAGGGAACCATGCGTTCCGCCCGCGCGGCAAGCATTATGTTGCGTCGCGGCGGCAGAGCCGCCGGAACTAGCGCCGAGAGCGTGTCTCTGTGCGTGTGACCTCGCTTAGCGCGTCATAAGTCCTCGTGGTTTCAAGAAATCCGTCGCCGTTCAAATCACTTTCAGACCTAACTAGCCGCATGTTCACAAAATGGTTTACGCGCGCGATGTGACCTGTTCGGTTATCGCGAATCTCTTCGTAGCTAATAACACCGCGCTGATAATGGATTTGAATGTCGACAAGGCTGTTGCGATTCAGGTCTGTTTCCGTGCGAATGGGATTGCCAGCGGAGTACGCCGTCGTGCTTTCGACAAAGCCATCGAAATTGTCGTCCGACTCGAAACGAATGATTATACCTTCGCTGTCGTAGTAGTCCGTAGCGTCCGTCGCACCGTCAAAATTTCGATCTGTTTCTGCTCTGTACGCGTAAGGTGCGCCCACGCGGAAGAAGTATGTGAGGTCGTCGCGCCCGTCTCCATTGCGATCAAGGCGGGTTTCCGTAGCATCAATCGGAATCGAGCCATTCAGTGCCGCCGTCCTCAGAAGCCATCCGCCGCCGACGCCAATAGTGAGGACGAGCAAACCAATCCAAATGGGCACAGATTGCTTTTCGCGCGTCTCAGCGGGATTGCCGGCATTCGTTTGTTCCCAATCGATGATCAGCGCGCGCGCACGATCATAGTCGTTGTCCGCAGCCAAGAGCTGCAGCAGTCCGCCAGCTGGGAGTTCGCCGACGCCGCCTTGCAATGCCTCGCCGTGTATATGCGCCCGAATGCCATTCTGTTCGAGTAGATGCGCCAGCATGTGAGCTTCGGCCGAATTTGCCGGTGCGTAGACTTGTTTCATGCGACCTCCGTTGGCCTCGATGGGACCTAACAGAGTGGGTTCGCTGGCGCCACCTGTTGGGGCCCCACGAAAATTACAAAAGTAGCTGCTTATTGTGCGCCACAGCGAAGCGCGCCTTGTATTAGGTTACGCCGCCCTTGCCGGTAAAAATCGCGGATTGCGCAGCAGCGCGGCTGAGATCAGCGCGATCAGCAGTCCGACCGGGAATATCTCGATGAACGTCATGGGCAGGCGGAACAGCGGATTGGCGTACTGGGTTCTGAACTCCGCCATCTGTGCGGTGACGCGGGCGATATCCGCTGGCGTGACGCCCGCCTTGGCGCGTTCGGCGGCGATCATCGCTTCGCTGTATCCATCGATGAAGGCGAAATCCGTCGCCGCGAGGGTGATCTCCCAGCCGATCACATAGATGACGCCCGCCACGGCGCTGATGGCGAGGCCGATCAAAAACGCCGGCATGAACTTGATGACGCCGCCTTGGACGCGATCCCGGTATCGCTTGACGCCGACGAAGACGAGGCTGAGCGCCAGCATCATGATCAGATAGCCGGTGAGCGGGGAGGTCGCGATGTCATTGTTCGGCGCCAGAGTCAGCATCGCGAACATGGGCGCGGCGACGATGAGGCCGGCCGCGACGCCGTAGGCCAAAATCAAGCGAAGCATGATTATGCGGTCCCTTCTGTCGCGGCCGCCGGCATGGGTTTGGGCTGCCACAATTCGATCTTGCGTCCGTCCGGATCCATGATGTGCGCGAAGCGGCCCATCCCTTCGTCGGGAAACAGTTTCACCGGCTCAACGCCCTCGGCCTTGCAGCGAGCCAGGACGCCGTCGAGATCGTCGACAACGAAATTGAACATGAAGTCCTTGGTCGAGGGGGCGAAGTAATCAGTGTCACCGGCCATGGCGTTGAACACCGTTCCCGCCCCGGGGTGGGCGGCCAGCCCCGCAGGCTGAAACACCACGCCGCCCCAATCGGTCAGCTCAAGTCCCAACACACGGACATACCATTGCATGGTTGCCTGGGTGTCGCTTGCCTTGAAGAACAAGCCGCCAATGCCAATCACCTTCGCCATTTCCGCCTCGCTCTCGTCGGGTTCCACGCATCGAAATCACGCGCAGCGCGCCCGTGGCAATCGCCCAAAAGGGTGATTTCACGTCGCTCGCTCAGAAAATTGGGACAAGTTCAGGGGATGAGGCCCAATTCGCGCGCGCGAAGAATGGCCTCCGTGCGCCGCGCGGCGGGCAACTTCTCATAGAGGCGGGCGATGTGGGTCTTCACCGTGTTGGGCGAGAGCATAAGGCGCTTGGCGATTTCCTTGTTCGAGCGGCCATCGGCGATGAGGGCGAGCACCTCGCATTCACGCGCCGAGATGCCGAGCGCGGCCTGGGCGCGCGTGTTCGGCTCAAAGCCGCCGCCGCGAGGGCGCG
>DPWD01000171.1 GCA_003526465.1 Hyphomonadaceae bacterium | reverse complement strand
TGCTGCATGCCGCCCATTCCGCCCATGCCGCCGCCGGAATGCGACATGCCGCCCATGCCGCCGCCCATGCCGGGGTGGCCGCCGCCGCCTTCCTTGCGCTTGGGCGCTTCGGCGATGGTGGCTTCGGTGGTGATGATGAGGCCAGCGACCGACGCTGCGTCTTGCAGCGCGATGCGGACGACTTTCACCGGGTCGATAATGCCGGCCTTGATCAGATCGACATATTCTTCGGTTTGCGCGTTGAAGCCGAAATTGTCGTCCTTGGATTCGCGGATCTTGCCGACCACGATGGAGCCTTCAACGCCAGCGTTCTCGACGATCTGCCGGATCGGGCTTTCCAGCGCCTTGCGGATGATGTTGATGCCGACATTCTGGTCTTCGTTGTCGCCCTTGACCGAGAGTTTCAGCGCCGCGCGCAACAGCGCGGTGCCGCCGCCGGGGACGATGCCTTCCTCGACCGCAGCGCGGGTGGCGTTGAGCGCGTCATCAACCCGGTCCTTGCGCTCCTTCACTTCGACTTCCGTCGCGCCGCCGACCTTGATCACCGCAACACCGCCGGCGAGTTTCGCCAGGCGTTCTTGCAGCTTTTCCTTGTCGTAGTCGGACGTGGTGTCTTCGATCTGGGCGCGGATTTGCGCGATGCGGCCTTCGATGTCCTTCTTGGGGCCATTGCCGTCGACGATGGTGGTGTCGTCCTTCTTCACCACCACCTTCTTGGCCTTGCCCAGCATTTCCACGGTGACGTTCTCGAGCTTGATGCCGAGATCTTCGCTGATCACTTGGCCGCCGGTGAGAATGGCGATGTCCTCAAGCATCGCCTTGCGGCGATCGCCGAAGCCAGGCGCCTTTACCGCCGCGACCTTGAGGCCGCCGCGCAGCTTGTTGACCACGAGGGTAGCCAGCGCTTCGCCTTCGACGTCCTCGGCGATAATCAGCAGCGGACGCTGGCTTTGCACGATGGCTTCCAGGATCGGCAGCATCGGCTGCAGGCTGGAGAGCTTCTTCTCGAACAGCAGGATCGCGGGATCCTCAAGCGTCGCTTCCATCTTGTCGGCATTGGTGATGAAATACGGGCTGAGATAGCCGCGGTCGAATTGCATGCCTTCGACGACATCGAGTTCGGTGTCGAGCGACTTGGCTTCCTCGACCGTAATCACGCCTTCATTGCCGACCTTGGCCATGGCGTCGGCCAGGAACTTGCCGATCAGCGTATCGCCATTGGCGGCGAGCGTGCCGACCTGGGCGATCTCGTCGTTCGACTTCACCTTGGCCGAGCGCTTCTTCAAATCATCGACCACGGCGGTGACCGCCTTGTCGATGCCGCGGCGCAAATCCATCGGATTGCGGCCGGCCGAAACCGCCTTCATGCCTTCGCGCACGATGGCTTGGGCAAGCACGGTGGCGGTGGTGGTGCCGTCGCCGGCTTCGTCATTGGTTTTGGAGGCGACTTCACGAATGAGCTGGGCGCCCATGTTCATGAACTTGTCCTCGAGCTCGATTTCCTTGGCGACGGTGACGCCGTCCTTGGTGGTGCGCGGCGCGCCGAAGCTTTTTTCGATCACGACGTTGCGGCCCTTGGGGCCGAGCGTGACCCTCACCGCATTGGCGAGAATGTCGACGCCGGCGAGCATCCGCTCGCGTGCATCGGCGCCGAAATTGACGACTTTAGCAGCCATGGTGTGTGTTCCTCTTTCTTGGAGCGCGGGTCTTCAGACCCGCATGTTCTGGATGAAGCATAGAAGGCGCGTCTGAAGACGCGCGGTCCAAAGCGCGCCTTTAAGCCGCCTTGTCCTTCTTGTGCTTCTTCTCTTCGATGACGCCCATGATGTCGGATTCTTTCATGATCAGGAGGTCCTCGCCGTCGATCTTCACTTCCGTGCCCGACCATTTGCCGAACAGGATGCGGTCGCCGACCTCAACATCCATCTCGATGCGCTCGCCGTCTTCGTCGCGGGCGCCGGGGCCAACGGCGATGACTTCACCCTCTTGCGGCTTTTCCTGAGCCGTATCCGGTATGATGATACCACCTTTGGTCTTTTCTTCTTCCTTCACGCGCCGCACAACGACGCGATCCTGCAGGGGACGAAAACTCGCCACGATGCTCACTCCTCTTGGTTTTCAGTTACTTGGAACTGTCTTGCCGCCGCCTCGCCGGGGCCATTAGCACTCAACGTAGGCAGCTGCTAACGGCGCGCATGTAGGGGGCTGGACCCAGGTAGTCAAGAACTCCCGGCTGGGATCTTGACATGCAATATAGATGAGAACATGCTCGACGCATGGCGGTGATGGTCCAAATCCGAAATGTGCCCGCGCCGCTGCATCGCCGGCTCAAGGCGCGTGCGGCGCTCGTAGGTATGTCTCTGTCGGATTACCTGCTTGAGGAAATCCGCGCCGCCGCCGAGCGCCCGACGTCGGAGGAGTTGCGCGCGCGCCTTTCCGGGCGCCCTACGGCGGACCTTTCCGAGCCGCCGGCGGATGCTGTCCGCGCTGAGCGCGACGGACGGTGATTGTTCTCGACGCATCGGCCGCGCTGGAAGTGCTGCTGAGAACGCCTGCGTCAGCCGCGATCGAGGAGCGCTTGTTCGCGCCTGGGGAGACCCTGCACGCGCCGCATTTGATCGATGTGGAGATTGCTCAGGTGCTACGCCGCTATGCTCGCAGCGGGCAGGCTAGTGCGGAGCGGTGCGAGATCGCGTTGGAAGACTGGGCGGAATTTCGGGTCACCCGCTATGCGCACGAGCCACTACTGGCGCGCATGTGGGCGCTGCGCGACAATTTCACCGCCTACGATGCCGCCTATGTCGCGCTGGCGGAAGGCCTGGAGGCGCCGCTGCTGACCCGCGACGCTCGGCTTGCCAGGGCGCCCGGTCATGGCGCCAGCATAGTCCTCGCGTAACGCAATTCGATTTTCCCCTCGGCGGCGTATGACAGCAATGCCGCGCACCTGCGCGCCGCCGCGTGCGATTGCGTCACAATGCATTCGGCATCGGCGCGGATCGCGTGATATTTCGCCGAGGCGGCGAAAATCCATGTCGCACAGGTGTCGCATCTCCCAATTCAGCGCGCTGAACATGACGCTTCGCTTGCATCGCGAAAAATCACGCTGCGCGCAGCAATTCCCCCGCCAGCCCCTTGCGCAAGAGTGCGCTTGTCTCGCGCACGCCGAAAATCGCGGCGAACTGCCCGAAGCGGGGGCCGCTTTCGACCCCGAATAGCACCTCGTAGAGCGCCTTGAACCAATCGCGCAGCGGCTCGAAGCCGTGCTCCTTGCCGACGGCGTAGACTTCGTTCTGGATGATCTCGCCGTCGGTGGTGTCGGCGGGCAGCGCGTCGAGGCGCGCGATCAGATCTTCGAACGCGACGCGCTCCATGTCGCTGGCGGCGCGGAATTGCTTCGTCGGTTTGATGAAATCCTCGAAATAGCGGATTGCGTAATCGCAGAGCTTATCGAGGAACGGATGGCTCGCGGGTGTCGTCCCAGGCGCGTACTTGCCGATGAACGCCCACAGCAAATCCTTGGTCTCGGCGTTGGAGGCCGAGACGAGGTTCGTAAGCAGCGCAAACGAGATCGGCGTCAACTCCTTCGGCGGGCTGCCTGCATGGATGTGCCAAGCCGGGTTTTCCAGCTGCTCGGCCAAATTCTGCGTGGCGTACGCTTCGACGTGCGAAAGATACTCATCGACCGCTTTCGGGATCACGTCGAAATAGAGCTTCTTGGCGGTGCGCGGCTTCTGGAAATTATAGAGCGATAGGCTCTCCGGCGCCGCGTAAGCCAGCCATTGCTCGACGCTGATGCCATTGCCCTTGGTCTTCGAGATTTTCTCGCCGTGCTGGTCGAGAAACATCTCATAGACATAATTCACCGGCGGCTCGGCCCCGAGCGCCTTGCAGATGCGCGCGTAAACGCCCTGGTTGGGCTGGTGGTCCTTGCCGAACATCTCAAAATCGACGCCAAGCGCTGCCCAGCGCATGCCGAAATCGGGCTTCCATTGCATCTTGGCGCGCCCGCCTGTCACGGATTGTGTGATTTCTTCGCCGTCCTCGTCGTCGAACGTGATCGTGCCGGCGGCGGCATCGATGCGCTTCATCGGCACATACAGCACGCGGCCCGATTTTGGCGAGATCGGCAGGAACGGAGAATAGGTTTGCCGCCGCTCCTCGCCGAGCGTCGGCAGCATGATCGCCATGATCGCGTCGTACACGGCGAGCGCCGTCAGCAAAGTCGCATCGAAAGCGCCGGACTTATAAAGTTCAGTCGCCGATTTGAATTCATACTCGAAACCGAAGCCGTCGAGAAACGCGCACAGCCGCGCATTGTTGTGATGGGCGAAGCTTGCATGCGTGCCGAACGGGTCGGGCACGTCGGTCAACGGTCGCTGCATATAGTCGCGCAGCATCTCGTGATTGGGCACGTTGTCGGGGAGCTTGCGCATCCCGTCCATGTCGTCGGAGACGCAGATGATCTTGGTGGCGATTTTGTTCTCGGTCAGCACGCGGAAGGCGTGGCGCACCATGCTCGTGCGCACCACTTCGCCGAAGGTGCCGATATGCGGNNATATGGGGGAGCCCCGAGGGGCCATAGCCGGTTTCGAAGATCACCACGTCTTTCGGGCGCTTCTGCACCCGTTGCAGCAGCAGACGCGCTTGTTCAAACGGCCAGGCCTTTGCGGCGGCGGCGAGGGTGGAGAGGTCAGACATGGGCGAATCTCATTTGCTTCGGATAGCGCGCTGGCGGTAGCCCCGCCAAGCGCTTTGCCGAACGGGCCGGATCGGGGCATGGTCGCGGCCCATGCGCACTTTGATCCTGCTCCGCCACGCCAAGGCCGTCCGCGCCCATGAAGCGCCGAGCGACGAGGAGCGGGCGCTGACTGGACGCGGCCGACGCGACGCGGC
>DPWD01000349.1:7290-7432 GCA_003526465.1 Hyphomonadaceae bacterium | reverse complement strand
GAGGCGTTGGCGGCTTCGGGGCGGGCGCGGTTCCCGGCGCCATCGCGCCAGCGGGCACTTTGATGCGCGGCTTGGGTTCGGAAGGAGCGCCATTTGGAGCGCGGACCTTCAGATCCGCCTGCGCGTCTGGAGACGCGCGGTC
>DPWD01000349.1:6966-7142 GCA_003526465.1 Hyphomonadaceae bacterium | reverse complement strand
TCCGCTTCGGCGGTGCCTTCGCCAACGTCGGGCAATTTGAAAACATACTGGCCCATGGGCGTCAGGCCTCCATCGCACGGCGCATGGCTTTGACGATGCGCGGCGGGGTTGGAAAATACTCCCATTCGAGAGCGTGCGGATAGGGCGTGTCAAAGCCGGTGACGCGCTCGATCGGC
>DPWD01000349.1:5976-6862 GCA_003526465.1 Hyphomonadaceae bacterium | reverse complement strand
AGATCGATCACTTCGGCGTCGATGCCGGAATCCTCTGCCGCGGCCAGCGCCACGTGCACCATGGTGCCATAGGCGAGCACGGTGAGATCGGCGCCTTCGCGCACGACATTGGCCATGCCGAGCGGTATTGAATAATAGCCTTCCGGCACTTCGCTCGCGGGATGCTTGGACCACGGTTGCACCGGACGGTCGCGGCGCCCGTCGAAGGGGCCGTTATAGACGCGCTTGGGTTCGAGGAAGATCACCGGATCGTCGTCTTCGATGGCGCTGATCAGCAGGCCCTTTGCGTCGTAGGGCGTGCATGGAATCACGGTCTTTAAGCCTGCGACGTGGGTAAACAGAGCTTCGGGGCTCTGGCTGTGGGTTTGCCCGCCATAGATGCCCCCGCCGTAAGGCATGCGCACCGTCATCGGCACGGTGTAATCATTGGCCGAGCGATAACGGATGCGCGCGGCCTCGGACACCAATTGGTCGTAGGCGGGGTAGACGTAGTCGGCGAACTGGATTTCCACGACCGGACGAAGCCCATACACGGCCATGCCGATGGCGGCGCCAGCGATGCCGCATTCGTTGATCGGTGCGTCGAAGCAGCGTTTTGCGCCATGCTTTCTTTGCAGGCCCTCGGTGACGCGGAACACGCCGCCGAAATAGCCGACGTCCTCACCGAATGCGAGCACCTTGGGATCGCGGCTCATCATCACGTCAAGCGCGGAATTGAGCGCCTGGATCATAGTCATGGAGGTCATGTCCCGACCTCGCCTCGGCGATTACATGTTGTACGAGAAGCGCCGCTGCGCCCCCCCTCCCCGCGAGTCAGGGCAAATGCATATAGGCATCGTGTAGCCGAAGCGCGGTGTGGTTGCCGCGAGCATCCCCCTCCCCCTTG
>DPWD01000349.1:0-5927 GCA_003526465.1 Hyphomonadaceae bacterium | reverse complement strand
CCCCCTCCGGCTCGCATGCGCTCGCCACCTCCCCCGCAAGGGGGGAGGAACGCAAGCGTCTGCCTGCGCCGTGGAGCGCTCGCTCACTGTTTTCATATGCGACTGCCTCCCCTCGCGGGGAGGGGGTGGTTTTCGTGCCCGCTCATGTCCCCACCTCGCCGCTTTGGCGCTTCAAATGCCACGGCATGTCCTTGAACACGTCTTCGAACATCGTGCCCGGCTCGTGCGCCCCTTCGACGCCGAGAACGCCGACTTTCTCCGCTTCGCGGCCGGCGGCGCGCACGGTCTCCATCGCTTCTTCGCGCGCGGCCTGGTGCTGCGCCTCGCTCCATTCGCCGAGCACGATCAAATGCTGTTTCAAGCGCTCGATCGGATCGCCCAAAGGCCAGGCGCGGGCTTCGTCGGCGGGGCGATAGCGCGCGGGATCGTCGCTGGTGGAGTGCGGCCCGGCGCGATAGGTGAAGTGCTCGATCAGGGTGGGACCTAAATTCGAGCGCGCGCGTTCGGCGGCCCATTGCGTCACCGCATAAACAGCGAGGAAATCGTTGCCGTCGACCCGCAGCGGCGGCACGCCATAGCCAACGCCGCGCGCGGCAAAGGTGGTGTTCTCGCCCCCGGCTATGCCCTGGAACGAGGAAATGGCCCATTGGTTGTTGACCACGTTGACGATTACCGGCGCGCGAAACACGCTGGCGAACGTCATCGCGGCGTGGAAATCGCCCTCCGCGGTGGAGCCTTCGCCAAGCCAGGTCACGGCGATGCGGCCATCTCCGGAATAGGCAGAAGCCATCGCCCAGCCGACGGCTTGGGGAACCTGCGTCGCCAGATTGCCGGACACCGTGAAGAAGCCGTCCTTCTTCGAGCTGTACATCACCGGCAATTGGCGGCCCTTCATCGGGTCGAGCTTGTTGGAGTAGATCTGGTGCATCATCGTCACCAGCGGATAGTCGCGCGCGATCAGCACGCCTTGCTGGCGATAGCTTGGAAAGCACATGTCGTCGGCATTGAGCGCCAGCGCCTGGCCGATCGGCACCGCCTCCTCGCCCTGGCACTGCATATAGAACGAAGTTTTACCCTGGCGCTGGGCGCGGTGCATGCGCTCATCGAACGCGCGCGTCAGCAGCATTGTCTTGAGGCCCCGGCGCAGAAGTTGCGGCGATACGCGCGGCGCCCAAGGCCCCAACGCGCGGCCCTCCATGTCGAGCACGCGAATAAGGCCGTACGCGAAATCGCGCAGTTCAAGTGCTGGCGCGTCCACCTCGGGGCGCGGCGTCTCGCCGGGCTCTGGAAAGCTCCAGCCGGAGAAATCGGGTTTATCGCCAGGACGCGCCTGCGGGGCGGGAATATGCAGATCGAGCGCGTTGCGGGTCATGCCTTGTCCCCTCTTGCGGCAGCGATGCGCTCGCGCACCATGCGGTCGGCGGCCTGGTGCGGGGCAACGCCATCGCGCTTTGCTGCCTCCAACACCGCCAGTACGCGCGCCGGGATGGCGCGCACGCGCGCCTCCACTGCCTCGCTACTCTCGCCCAGATATTCCGCCGACACATTGATGATGCCGCCCGCGTTGACCACGTAATCGGGCGCATAGACGATCCCGCGCGCGAGCAGGCGTGCGCCGTCTTCCTCGGTTTCCAGCTGATTGTTGGCGGCGCCGCAGACAATCGGCGCGCCCAGTTCAGGGATAGTGCGCGCGTTCAACCCCGCGCCGAGCGCATTGGGCGAGAACACGTCGGCCGCAATTGTGTGGATGCTTTCCACCGGCGATATTTCCGCACCCAGCGCGGTGGCGCGCGCGAGATTGGCCGCATTCACATCGGCCACAATCAGCTTCGCGCCCTCTTCCTTCAAAAGCTTGCACAGCCCAAAGCCTACCGCGCCGGTTCCTTGTACAGCAATGGTGCGCCCTTGCACCGAGCCGCCCAGAAGCGCCTTGATCGAAAGGTGTGCGCCAAGGGAGGTCCACGGCGAGGGATCGCCTCCGGCGCGTCCGCCCTCTTTCGGAATGCCCGCGACATAAGAGGCGCGCCGCGCAATGGCGCGCATGTCCGCGACCGTGGCGCCCACATCCTCGGCGGTGATGTAACGCCCGCCCAGCGCCTCCACCGCTTCCCCGAACTTCTCCATGCAGGCGCCGCGGTCCGCGCCCATCTTGTACACCACGCCCTTGCCCCCGCCCATCGGCAGTTCAGCCATGGCGTTCTTGTAGGTCATACCGCGCGAGAGCCGCAGCGCGTCGGTGAGCGCGTCCTCGTCGCGGGCATAGCGCCAGATGCGGCAACCGCCCCCGGCGGGACCGAGGGCGGTTGAGTGAATTGCGATAATGCCGGCAAAGCCCAAGGCTTCGTCGCCAAAATAGACGACCTCCTCATGGCTATCGAAGGCCGCGTTTGCCTTTGGGTTCATCATGGGTGTTTCAGGCGTTTCCAGCAGGATGTGGCGGAGATGGCGGCTGACCCCGCTTATTTTGCGCGGCACCATAGCGAGGCGCTCGGTTTCCACAATACCGCCGGCGCTTGAGGGTTGGCGATTGCGGTAAATTACTGAATTTTAGATTTTTCATCCCCAAATCCGTTCCCGCTTCGGCTTTACACGAAGCGCGGAGCGTGGCTTACCTCCCTTCCCTGCGCGAGCGGAGTCAGAGTCGATGGCCGCCGACGGCGAAGACGAATTCGACATCAACGATACGCCTGAAAAGCGTGCGCTGAAGGCGCGGCTGGGGGAATTGCGGCAAGAGCATCGCGCGCTCGACAGCGCCATCGCCGCGCTGCACGACAAAAGCGGGGGCGACACGCTGCAGCTGGCGCGGCTGAAGCGAAGCAAGCTCGTGTTGAGGGACCAAATCCAGTGGATCGAGGACAGGCTCATGCCCGACATCATCGCCTAAGGACGATGATGGGAAGCGCTGCCCTCCTGGCGGCGCTCCCGGGCGCCGCCTTCGCCGAGGACCGGCCCGACGAACAAAAAGGGGTGCTCTCGCTGGCGCTGGAGAACGATTCTCTCTCCTCCGGCGACGACCGCAATTACACTTCCGGCATCAAGCTGGCTTATGTCTCGCCCTCCGCGGGCGTGCCCGATTGGCTGCAGGACGCCGGCGATTTCACACGCTTTGTTTCCGGCGACGAGCCCGACTTCTGGGGCGTCTCGCTTGGGCAGTCGCTGTTTACCCCACAGGACATCGCCGCTGTTCCTGCTCCGCCCGATCAGCATCCATACGCTGGCTGGCTTTACATGCAGATCCTGATCGGCGTCGAAGACGATCCCGACGCCAGCGGGCGTTCGCACTATCTCGACACCTACGAACTCGAGTTCGGCATGGTTGGGCCGGCGGCGCTGGGCGAGCAGTCGCAGCGGGGCATCCACCAACTTCTGAACGCGCCCGATCCGCAAGGCTGGGACAGCCAGTTGGAAGACGAATTCGCCTTCGCGCTGTCGTTCGATCGGCGCTGGCGCGCGCTGGAGTTGATCACCAACGTCGTTCCCGGCGGGCTGGAAGCGGACTTCACCCCAAGCGCGGGGCTGACGCTCGGCACTTTACGCGACGAAGCGCGCATTGGCCTCACCGCGCGCGTCGGCCAGCGTCTCGGCAGCGATTACGGCCCGCCGCGCGTGCGGCCTTCGCTGGCGGGCGTCGAACACTTCAAGGGCGGGCCGCTCTCGTGGAGCATTTTTGCGGGCGTTCAAGGGCGCGCGGTGGCGCACAACCTCTTCCTCGATGGCAACAATTTTCGCGATTCCGCCTCGGTGGGGCGCAATCCCTATGTGGGCGATTTCCAGACCGGCTTCACCATCAGCGCCGGCGATTGGCGCTTGGCCTACACGTTCGTGTGGCGCACCGAGGAGTTCGCCACACAGCCCAACCGCCAGGATTTCGGCGCGCTGGCGCTAAGTTGGCGGCTCTAGGGCTCGCCCCCTATCCACAGCGGCGGCCTCCCGGCCCCTGGCTCCCGCCCTGAATCGCTCCATGGTCGCGTCCGGTAACCTTTCTTAAACGAGACTCGGGGCGTAATTACCCAGATATGGTGGCTTGGTGGTCGCCAAATCCCTAAATCTAGGGTATGTTTCGAGAACGATACGGGAGAATCGCGCGATGAGCGGCAAAAATGGCGGCGTCCTGCCGGGGCTGAAGACCCCCTCCATCGGCTACAAGCCGTTCCGATATCCGTGGGCCTACGAGTTCTGGCGCAAGCAGCAGCAAGTCCACTGGATGCCCGAGGAAGTGCCCCTCGGCGAGGACGTCAAGGACTGGGCCTCCAAGCTCTCCGACCAGGAGCGCAATCTGCTGACGCAGATTTTCCGCTTCTTCACCCAGGCCGATGTCGAGGTGAACGACAATTACATGGAGCGCTATTCGCGCGTGTTCAAACCGACCGAGATCAAGATGATGCTCGCCTCGTTTTCGAACATCGAAACCATCCACATCGCCGCCTACGCGTTGCTGCTTGAAACCATCGGCATGCCGGAGACCGAGTTCGCCGCGTTCCTCGATTACCAGGCGATGCGCGACAAGCACGATTACATGGGCAAGTTCGGCGTCGAGAGCGACGGAGACATTCTGCGCACGCTCGCCATGTTCGGCGCCTTCACTGAAGGCCTGCAGCTCTTCGCCTCGTTTGCGATGCTGATGAACTTCCCGCGCTTCAACAAGATGAAGGGCATGGGCCAGATCGTGACTTGGTCGGTGCGCGACGAAAGCCTGCACTGCGAGGGCATGATCAAGTTGTTCCACGCCTATGCAAAAGAGACCAACGCCCTCACCCAAGCCGTGAAGGACGACATCGCCGAGTGCTGCAAAACTGTCGTTGAAATCGAGGACCGCTTCATCGATCTCGCGTTCGAGATGGGCCCGGTGCAAGGCATGACCGCCGACGACATCAAGAAATACATCCGCTACATCGCCGACTGGCGCCTGGGGCAGCTTGGCCTGCCGAAAATCTACGGCCAGAGCGAACACCCGATCCCGTGGCTCACCGCCATTCTCAACGGCGTCGAACACGCGAACTTCTTCGAAGCCCGCGCCACCGAATACTCCAAAGCCGCCACCAAGGGCGATTGGCACGGCGGACAAGGCGTGTGGGAGAATTTCGAGAAGATGATGGAGAAGCGGAAGGCAGGGTGAGGCATGCGACTGCGCCTGCAACCGAGGTCTTCGAAACATCGCGAGGAACTCGCGAAACTGACCGCAACCCTCATCAATGGCGCCGCCATCGCCTGCCTTGTTGGCGCCTCGTTTGGCCCGTGGCTGAACCCCGCACTCGACTGGGGCTGGAGGAGTTTTGTTCTGCTCCTAGCTGCTGCGAGTATTCACGTCCTGGCCCAGCTTGTGCTATCGTTTGCCTACGAAAGGGATCCGAGATGATCGTCGATCCGTTCATAGGGTTGCTGCTCGGTTTGGCGGGCTGGGTTCTCGTCGGCCTATTCGGCGCTTGGTTCGCGGGATTGTTCGAGCGGCCCGCCAAGCGCCCAACCGACGTCGCGACGGAATAGCACTGTCGCTTGGGGCGCGTCTCATCCGAAGCGTATCCTGGTGGACCGCTTGGAGTTCCAAATGACCTCCCAGTTGGCGAACGCACCGTCGAATACGCGACCTTCAGAGCCGAGGCTTCTTGGTCTCGGTTGGGGTCTCGCGCGCTTGATATACGCTTGGCTCTTGGCGCTCCTACTTCATCACTCTTATGGATTTGGGTTGGGACGCGGGAATTCGCGAGATTTACGTACACATACGAAGCCATCCGCAGTTGGCGGCGACGGTGGCAATCGCCGTGTTGGCCGGCTGGCTCGCGGCGACCCCCTCCTCGAAGCCCTTCTCGAAGCCAGGTGAGGGCTGGATATATCGGCGTCCATTGCTTGCTCAGGCACTCGTGGGCGCGGCATCGGCGGCTGGCGCGGCGGCTACGTTGTTACTGTAGGCCCGCACGGCGCCCGCCGCG
>DPWD01000217.1 GCA_003526465.1 Hyphomonadaceae bacterium | reverse complement strand
CAGTTTGGTCCCTATCTACCGTGCGTGTTGGAAACTTGAGAGGATTTGTCCCTAGTACGAGAGGACCGGGATGAACGCACCTCTGGTGCACCAGTCGTTCCGCCAGGAGCGCAGCTGGGTAGCTAAGTGCGGACGGGATAAACGCTGAAAGCATCTAAGCGTGAAACCCCCCTCGAAACGAGGTTTCCCTCGAGAGCCGTCCTAGACCAGGACGTTGATAGGCCAGGTGTGGAAGAGCCGCGAGGCTTGAAGCTAACTGGTACTAATCGCTCGATCGGCTTGAACGGTCATTTGTTCATGCACGGCGACGACTGCGTCGCCGAAACGCAAACTAAATTTGAACGCAATAGACGATGTCATTTTCTCACAAAGCGCGCGCCGCGCCGACCTGGCGGCTATGCCGGGGGGTCCCCACCTGATCCCATCCCGAACTCAGTCGTTAAGTCCCCCAGGGCCGATGGTACTATGTCTCAAGGCATGGGAGAGTAGGTCGCTGCCGGGTCTGCCCGGCGCGCGTTTTGAGTTCCAAGAAGTCCAATGAACCCTCAATCACAATGCAGGATTTGATCTGAGCTGACGCGGGATGGAGCAGCCCGGTAGCTCGTCAGGCTCATAACCTGAAGGTCGTAGGTTCAAATCCTACTCCCGCACCCACCCCAACAGAGTGGGAGACCTTTCGAAGTCTAGGCTGCTGACTTCGAACGAAAAAACCCTCGGCGGACACGCCGGGGGTTTTTTCGTTTGCAAGCGCAAGCAGCGCTCCGAGGTCGCCGTGCACCGTGATCCGCCA
The DNA here is from genome assembly GCA_003526465.1 of Hyphomonadaceae bacterium. Lineage (GTDB taxonomy): Bacteria > Pseudomonadota > Alphaproteobacteria > Caulobacterales > Aquidulcibacteraceae > Vitreimonas. The sequence continues at coordinate 3,363 of DPWD01000217.1, read as the reverse complement.
TCCGTCGCGCTCGTTCTCATCCGGCAAGAGTTCGACCGCGCTGATCAGGGATCGGATCGCCTCACGCGTCTCAACATCAGCCTCGGATCGTGCCAGCGCCGCCTCCAATTCGGCGATGCGCGCCTTGTAGATTTCCGCGGCTCGCGGATTGAGGCTGACGATTTCGGTTTCCGGTTCGACAGCCAGCTGCGCTCGCAGAGTCTCCAGGAGAGCCGAGGTCTCGGACATTTGGACTTTCAGTTTGGCGATCGTCTCGCGGTCGTCGGTATCGACGAACTTTTCTACAAGCCGATCCATCCGCCGGTCGGCTTCCGCTAGATCGCGCTCCAGCTCGACGCGCCGCCGCGACGCGCGAGCGCGCCGGGTGTTCTCTTCTTCGTGGAAGGCCTTCACGGCGTCGGCGACCAAATCCGGGGCTAACAGGATCCGCTTCAGACCGCTGAGCACCCGCTGATCGAGCTTCCGCGCCGGGATTGTCTTGCGCTGCTGGCATGCGCCGCTCTGACGAACCGCTGAGCAGCCGTAGATCTCCGGGCCAACAATTGAACATCCGCCGCCGCACACACCGCAGCAAAGCAAGCCAGACAAAAGTCGCTGCGGCCGCTTTCGAGGCTGCGTGCCGGGAGGCGGGCTCACGTGGCGTCTGCGCGCCTGAACTGCCTTCCAAAGATCGTCCTCGATGATCCGAAGGTCGGGCGCTTCGACCACGACCCATTCGCTTTCGGGATTGAGGATGCTCGATCGTCGCCCTGTCGTTGGATTTTTGACGAAGCGACGTCGGTTGAACACAAGCCGGCCGCGATAGAGGTCTTGGCAGAGAATGCCATCGCCGGCGCGAACGTCGCCATTCAGCGTGGAGACGCGCCACGGCCGGCCGCGTGGAGAGGGGATGCCCTCGGCGTTGAGCGCCTTCACGAGTTTCAACGGCGACACGCCGGTCGCATACGCCGAATATATGCGCCGCACGACTGCGGCTTCCTTGTCGTCGATATCCCGGTGGCCGCGCTCTTCGCCTGCGACGACGCGATATCCGTAGCAACGTCCGCCGGCGCTCCGGCCTGAGCGCGCGACGCCGATAAGCCCGCGGCGGGTCTTCTGCGCAAGGTCGATGAGAAAGGCCTCGGCGATGATGCCCTTGAGCCCGGCGACCATCGAGGTCACTTCGCCGTCGGAGATCGTGTAGAGCTTGACGCCGCTCACCGTGGAAGCGCGGCGGATCAAATGCACGTCTGCCTGATCACGCGAGAGACGATCAATGGCTTCGCTGACGACCGCTGTCATCCGGCGCGCGCTCATGTCGTCCATCAGTTTCTGAAGGCCCGGACGGGTGGCCATGCTGGCGCCAGAAAGAGCCGCGTCGGAATAAACGATGAAAGGTTCGCCGAGCCCAATGCGCTTTGCGTATTCCTTGCAGGCCACCACCTGGTCTTCGATGGAGCGTTCGGATTGGAGATCAGATGAGTAGCGGGCGTATATTGCTGTCGTCATCGCAGCCTCTCGCGGGCGAGTTGCCGCCCGATTAAGCGCGCCAATTGCCGCAAAGACTCAATCGTCTCTGGAGCAAGATTGCAGGCTTGCAGCGATATCGGCGCGATTTCCTCATCGACCATGCCGCCGAGCTCTGCAAGTGCTCGATGCTTGTTCTCGGGTTGTTTCTTTTTCATGGGCGGCGTCCACCAGGTTGCGCCCACGCATTGAAATGCATCGGCGCAAGCGCGGCTGCGGACGGCCACCACGCGGCAACCGGCGGCACCCATCGACACTCTTGACGCGGGAATCGTTGCGTTGTCGGCCCCAGGGAACGCGTGGCGCCGTTCGCGCCGGCGTGACCAATTCATATCCACGGTCCGCGATATGCGCGATTGCGTTCAGCAAGCATCACGCCCGTTCGTTGCTTGAGCCACGCTTCGCGGCCGCGCGCATTCCAGTGAATCCACGATGCGCAGCCTTTGACGACGCCGAGCCAGGTCGCAATGAGAAGGGCAAGCGCCGCCTCGCCCCACTCGCCGGCAAGGAAATGCGCCAATGCATACAAGGTGAGGATCGCCGCTCCCCAGCGTATGACCACCCAAGCGACGATGAAAGCGATCGCCAAGGTTGCGATGTGGTCGGGGATCATTGGCCGCTCCAGAAGGGGCGGCCGCGGAGCTTCGCGCCGTATTTCTTTCGCCGTTCGTATTGGCTGAGCGCCTCGCCGTTCAGGCGCTTGGCTTTCCAGATCGCCCTGATGTCGCGGAGCGTCTTTGCCTTGTGGCAGGCGCTGCACATCAATTGGTCGGGCTTCGCGTGCTTCCAGATGTTGGGGGTCGAATGCTCGGCAATGAGGTCCTGCGAAGAGCCGCAGCCTTTGCGGCAGCAGACGCCGTTCTGCTTCCTGAGCAGCGCCTGGTATTCGCGCGCGGTGAGATAGAGCCGCGTCATGGTTTGCCCTCCGAACACGCGTGCTCATCGATCTCGGGGTAGGGGCGCGCCATGCCGCACTTCACGGCGAGCGCGTTCATGCGCGCTTTGCGCGTGCGCTCCAGTTCGGCGCTTGGTCTCCCGGCCCGAATCCACGCACTGACGCCCCCCGCTTCCGCGACCGCCTCGCGCATACGGTGGCGCTCTTCGCGCGTCGGCCAGCGTTCGCGCCGGCGCATTCAGAGCTGCTCCAAAGCAAGGGTGCAGTTTCGCGAGAGGTCTGGATCGAGAACGTTGGAGTGCATGGCGCCGTTTCCGAGGATGGAAATGAGGCGCTGCCTGCTCGACCGGGTTGGCCCCCGGATTCTTTCTCTGGTCGTCCGTCCTGGGCGCTGCACACAAGAGCAGGCTGGTCGGTCCGCCGATCCTCGACAGAACAAAGCAAGCACAAACTGGCCAAGGATGCAAGCCCGATGCGCGGCCTAGCGATCCAAGCCGGGCGGCAATTTGAGCGCTTTCGACAATTGCCGCGCTGGGTCAGCAAGGCCGCGCGCGAGGTCGTGCGTGCGCGCCCGAACCAGCGCCTTGCGGATGTCGAGGTGAAGCTCCATCGCTTTGAGGCCATCCTGCCAGCCCGGCTCGAACTGAAAGATGTTGCGCCCGATTTCGGTCGCGAGGCCCAGACGCTTGAGTTCGCGCGCGCGGGCTTTGAGCGCATCGGTCAGTTCGGGCGACCGATCCGGCGCCCGAAGATGCGCAACCCGGATACGGCCTTGCGCATCGAGCTGGGCTTCGATCATGCGGTCGAGCCGACTCGGGCGGTGCGCGCGCGTCTCCCGGTCGAGCGCCAGGCGCGCATCCTCGCGGCCGCGCGGACCAAGGCGTTCGGTCGCGACATCTTGCGCAGCTGAGCGAAAGCCATGGCTCACATACGCACGCGGGATGACAAGGTCGCGGCCGACT
>DPWD01000088.1 GCA_003526465.1 Hyphomonadaceae bacterium | reverse complement strand
ACCTGTGTCTCGGGTCGCTCAAATGACTTGACTCAATTGTCGCCGAAATCGCTCTTAGGGAATTTAAGGTTTTTCCCAAGAATCACGGCTTGCGTCAGCCGGATGGCACTTACCGAAATAACAGGGACCGATGAGCTGCGTCCGAGTCAGCAGGTCAAAACAGACATTGTGAGATCAACATCTACCGACGGGAACGGGCCAATCCGGCGGCGGCCACAAGCCTACTGTCTGCTTGCAAACCCTCTGTTCCCGGCTGCGCCTGCGAAGGCCGGTGATCGCCGATGGCCCTCACGCCCCGCACGGAGAACTCGCGGGCGCGCTTCAGGTAAGCACTTTGACGGCGGCGTCGGCGAGAAGGATGAGGCCCGCCGTAAGGAAGCCGCCTAGAATAATTAGTCCAAAACGGGCCGCGGAACGATCAGACTTGGCGACCCCGACCACCACCGACATCATGCCGATCACGAAGAAAAGGAAGCCGAGAACGACCACGCCGGCGCCGGCGCCCATGTCCGGGTCGCGCGACATGGCGGCGCCGTAGACCAAAGCGCAGGCGATCCAGCCGAGGCCCATGGTCCCGCCAAACATGAAGCCGATGTCTTCCCAGGTAGGGCCGAGCCGATTGTGGAGCAGTTTGTATATCGAAACGGCGATGCCAAAGGTCAGGCACAATGCTGCAAGCGGCGCCGCCGCGATGAGCGCTTGGGCCCACCATACGGCGACGAGCGAAGCGAGGCCGGCCGCAACCGCGCCAACCAGAGCGCCGGCGCTGGCGCCGATGCCGAACAGAGCAGCGGCAACGGGTTCTCCATCTCGCCAAATTCGCCGAGCGTAGCCAATGACCATCACACTCATGAGTACGAACACGGCGCGCCAATGCGGCTGCAGGATGAGATCTAGAGCCAGCACGCCGTTGAGCCAGGAGATCGCTGGCTCGATAAGCGGCTCCAGCTTGGCGCCGATCACCATGGTGATGTCATTGTAGCCGTCGACGACCCATTGGAAGGCGTCGATCAGGCGGTGATCGACGAACACCACTTGAAACAACGACAGGATCGACGGCCCACCGACCAAGGTTGAAAACAACGCCGTGAACCAGCCCAGGTCCTTCAGGATTTCCTGGAAACTCAGTGGTGCTTTCGCTTCGGATTGCGCCTCGCGAATTGTCGTCCCCCACATTTGAATCTCGAGTGATTAGCATAGTCCCGCATTCCCGCGAAGCCCCGGGGGTTGGCGTTGCGGCTGGTCCTCGGCGTCAAGTTCGGTGACGCCTTGGCGATCTCCGAACAGGTCGATCTCTTAGCCGTCGCGCACGCGGCCCCTCCAGCTCGCACATTACCCAGCGGCCCCGTAAGGGGAGCATAATGCCAAGCTAACCTCCTTCATGATGGCTGCGACCTTGTCGATCTCGCCAATGACCTCGCGGCGAACCTCATGGTATCCATGGGTCCGGCCTGCTGGCGCCGATCGTCCTCCTTCGCCCAACCAAGCAGACGCCACAGGATCGTCGCCCTCGCCGAATTCCGGAAATATCTGGCCTAGTAACCGCGACGCTTCTCCAAGGCGCATCTGGGCGACGAGATTGAATAGATCGTCGAACGATGCGTCATGGCGGTCGGAGAAAGGGGGGGTGCGCATAATGACGGCCATTGCGCGCATCATCAGGGCCTGGCGGATGACGTGCAGAATGTGAATATCGAGCCGTTGTTCATGCCGCTCACTTGGCGACGGCGCCCCTTCGACCTTGGCGACAATCCGGTCAAAGGCGCTGAGGTCGAGCGCGACGCGGTTGGCGATGCGCTGTATCGCTGTGAAGACAGCATAAGTTCGAAATTGCGCAGCTACACCCTCGTACGATGCGACGCTGGCGTCGGGCGCAGCCTTGGACAGCGCAATCCAGACATCGGGACTGTAAACCGAAGCATAGCCGCGCAGAACCGGAACGCTGGTCAGCAAGCGGGCGCGCAGAGCGAGTTCCAACAAGGTCTTGAATCGCGGCGACTGGTTCGCTAACGCAATCAGGCGATCGGTTTCCGGCGCGGCGCTCACGCCAATTCCACAGGCCACATTGAGCGGCGCCGCAAGTTGCTGCAGCAGCCCATTGTGTGGAATTGCGCGCATTCCCCGCGGTCCTAGGGATACGTTGGGCCGTTTGGTCGGACGCGACCCCGCCGGCGCCAAGAATGACGCAGCAAAAGAGTTCAGGAGCACTGCGTAGTCTGGGTCGGCGCAGAGCGATTCATGCCACGCCCTCATCGCACGATAGAAATCCCACACCAGATCCGTCTGTTCGTAAAACCGATCCTTGACAGATTCCAGCGCCTCGGTTGTCGCTGGCATGTGGTGAGCAATCTGCTCAGCGAGCGTGGCGCGCGCAAGCGATTCGGAAGCGAGATGCATGAAGCCGTCGCCGCCCTGAAAACTCGTCTCGTGCTCAATGTCTATACCACTCGCCGCGAATTGCGCGCGCGTCCATGGCGTCAGCAGGTGGCGGAGGCGTTGCTCGAACGAACCGGGAAATCCCCCCCTTCCCATCGATTCGCCATGGGTGTTGAAGACTACCAGGGGAATGCGAAGCCCCCTGGCGGCCATCGCCCGGCCGATCAGATTGTGCAAGCGCTCGATGGCCATGTCCGCGGCGACCTGGCCGATAAAGCGACCCGAATCGGAGAAGCCCATTTGGATGCACAAACGGCCGCGGCGGCCCAGGTAGTCCAAGAACACGCGCTCGTCGAGCAAGCGCTCCATGAAGCGGCCGCCCCGGTCCATCGCGTCGGGCGTCTCAAACAGCGGTGAAATGTCAAGCGCATGGTCGACACCGTATCGGCGCGCCAAATAGAGGGCGCCCATCACTGTCGCCGGGTTCTCCGCCTCGGCGATCAAGAAGCGGATCGGCGAGCGAGAGTCGATGTGGCGAAGGATCAGCGCGCACAACATCAGCTGACGCCGCGCGGTCGACTGCTCTCGATGCAAGTCGATGAATTCAACCTGCGCATCGGCCGGCGCGGAGGACATCCTCGCCAATTGCGCAATGGCGATTCTTCCGAGCGTATGATCCTCGGTGTCGAGCCCAAGATCGCGACTGATCGCCGTTTGTATTTGGGCGGCGTTTAACCGCAAATGTATGCGTGCCGTGCCCAGCAGGAAGGTCTCTATTTCCGCCTTCAGTACGAGGAGGTCGCGCGCAAGGCCGTCGCCAACTCCGGTCGCGGCCGCGAGATCGGCCAATGCGCCGGTGAGCTCTGAAGCATCGACGATGCGGCTCGGATCCGGTCGGGTCAGCCTCTCCACCGCGGCTATCAGCGCCTCGGGATCTTCGAGGTCTTCGGCAAACGCTTGGGCCTCCTCCCGACTGGATGTCGCCGCCTTGCCAACCCTTGAAATCAAACGGTCGAGATCAACGGATGCACCGTGCGCAATTTGAGCGCTTTCGAGCCGCTTTAGATAGTATTCAAGCTGACGCGCCTTCTCGCGAACTCGGAACGCCAAGGACTGGCGCCAGCTGATGTCGGTTCGGCCGTCGAGATCGTAGCCGACCCAGCTGGCCAAAGTCGGCAAGCTTGGCGCCAATCGCCTCCACCGGTTTGGAAAGGCGGCGCAAGCCGTTCCATAGATCAACTCGGCGAATTCTCGCAAAGTCGAACGCGCGTGCGCGAGTGCTGCTTGGGCTTCATCATGCTCATCAATCAGCGTGATGGGGATGCTCTCGCCGCCGCCGTCTAGGGTTGCCGCCAGCGTTTCCCTTGAGGCCAAGTCCGGCCGGGTCACAAACTGGGCCAATGCGCCGCGCAAGCCGCGAGGCAGGGCGAACGTCGGGTGAGCAGTCAGGACGATCCCGCCGCATCCTTGGGACACTCCCGCGTGAAAGGCGTCCCAACCCTCCCCCGCCAAGCTCTCGAGGGAGGCGCGCGCCCGCGCCCAGGGATCGGGTGAACCCAACAATGGGTGTTGGGCGCGGAAATTCTCACCGCGCTGCACAAGCAGGTCTAGGTGGATATCGCGTACTGCGGCGGCGATTTCGGCGACCGAAACTCGACCTTGTTCCAGTTTGTGAAACAGCTCGCCAGCGACTGCCCAAACGGAATTGGTGAGTGGGTCCACAGCGATTCTGCGAGCGTGCTCACGAAGCGCTTGGCGCACCCAAGAGCCGAGCTTGGAGCGGCCCTTAAGCTTGGTCATGGGCGAGCGCTGCGGCGGATCGAGGCGCGAGGCGCATGATGGCGTCGATCTCGTTCATGCCTGATGCTCTTTCGCGAACGCCGCCGCCGCGCCGAGGAGGCCTGGTTGGGGATGCTTCAAGTGCTTGATCGGAATTCGCGACATCATTCGCTCAAACCTTCCTTTCGCCATGAGCCGCACTGCAAGACCGGATTTCGGCAAGACAATTGCTAGGCGCAATCCCAGGCCGCCGGCGATGACAAGGCCAATCGCGCCCCGGGGTAAGCGCGATATCGCCGGCGAATGCACCCAAACACAAGCAAAACCGCTCCAAGGCCGCTGCCGCCAAGCTGTCCTCCCCTTGCAGCGCCTTGTCCCAAGGCGCCTTGTGGTCTCACCGGCCGCCCTTCGAGGACGCCAAGCTCCAGGCCCGGTCCCGCGCGACGGAAACGCGCGGGCGAGCCGCCACCGCGCCATCTACCACGGGCAGCGTGTTTGTATTCCTGGTTTTGCGAAGTCGATGACGAGGCGATTACCCTCGCGCTAGCGCAACGCCGCCGAGCAGCCCGGCATCGTCGCCAAGCCCGGGCCGGCAAATCAGGCGCTCTATGTCGCTTGTGCTCTCACCCAGATAGCCCGCGACGAGCTGCGCGTAGCGCTCTTGCACGCGCGGCAAGAGATGTTCCGCGAGCATAAGCCCGCCGCCGAGGATAATGCGGTCCGGGCGAAACGAGAGATTTAGATTGAGACAGGCCTGGGCGATGTACCAAGCCTCGATGCCCCAAGCTTGATGATCGGCGGGCAGCGCAGCAGGTTCGCCGAAGCGCGCGGCGAGCGCGCTCGCCGAAGCAAGCCCTTCCAAACAATCACCGTGCTTAGGGCACACGCCTTGGAAGCTTGCGTCGGCGGCATGGCGCTGGACGCATATGTGGCCAAACTCTGGATGGCGAGGCTTGCCCATGAACCCACCACCCGCGAATATTCCGGCGCCGATACCGGTGCCTATGGTCACATAGGCCGCGCTGCTTGCATCGCGCGCGGCGCCCCATTTCATCTCCGCGAGCAAGGCGCCGTTGACGTCGGTATCGACAGTCACGCGCACGCCAAGCGCGCGGGAAAATAAGTCAAATAAGTTTGCGCCGCTCCAGCCGCGTTTCGGCGTGTCCAGGATCGTCCCGTAGGCTGGCGAGGCGGCATCCACATCGATCGGACCGAAGGCCGCGATCCCAAGCGCTGCGATCTCCGCGTCATGCTCGTGCGCCGCTTCCAAGAAAAAGGCGACGCAGTTCGAAATCGTCTCGCGCGGATCGGTCGTGGGTATCCGTCGCCGCGCGACCAGATCGCCTCCAGCGCTGGCGAGGCCGCACTTGAAGGTAGTCCCACCGGCGTCCACACCGCCGAAAAGCGCCAAACCGCCCATGAAACCCTCCTGTTCGGCGCGGAAACCAGCTGCGAGAAGCGCAACATGCTTTTGGACAGACGCTCCTTGATTACCCTTTTGTCCTAGACGCAAAGGCCCATCAACGCGCCGGCGCGGACAATTCTGCGATCGGGCACGCGACCCTAGCGTGCGTTCGGCCTCATGGCAGCCCACCTTTATCCGCGCCGGAGAGCGCCGCGATTTGACTTCCCGCAAGGCGCGCGGCGGCGCCGGTCACAACATGATGGTGCAAGGAGCCTCAAGATGAGCCAAGCTGTGATAGATTTTTGTGAAGGTCTGAAAACGACTTTGCTCGGACTGGAGCAGCGCCTCGGAAAGGCGCAAGCCGCATTGTCATTCAGCGCCACGCAGGCCAGCGAGGAAGCTAAGAAGCACGTCGACGAGGCCGCCGAACAATTGCAGCAATTCAAGGTTCACGCCGGCCTGATGGCGCAGGCCATTCGCGCCGACTTGCCCAGCCGCACCGAGGCGCTGAAGGAAAAACTTGGAGAATTTGGCCAAGAGGCGCAGGTGGCTATGCGGCATGCCGTGGTGTTTCTGGCCGAAACCGCCTCGAAGGGCGCGACCGGCGCCGCCGGCGCATTGCAAGAGGGCGCTACGCAAGCGCAGAAACTGGCCGAGCATTTGCGACACGAAACCGCATTGGCTGTCGCGCCGCCAGAATCGCCGCCCGCGCAAACGTAGCCATGGTGGGCGCCGCCGCGCGCGCGCGTAATGAGGCTGCGGTAGCCTACGACCGCCGGCTTGAGCCCCATGTCCGTGTCCATCACGCAATCGCGGGCCGCACGCGCTTGCGGT
>DPWD01000320.1 GCA_003526465.1 Hyphomonadaceae bacterium | reverse complement strand
AAGCCGCGTATCGCAGTGGTCCCGAGAGGGGGAGAAGGTGGCCCGAAGGGCCGGATGAGGGGGAGTGTTTCAAGCAAAAACTCGCTGGCGCCACCGTGTGCAGCCTCGGACCACTCCCCCTCATCCGGTCGCTACGCGACCACCTTCTCCCCCTCTCGGGGGAGAAGGTGCGGAGCTGCGCTGAGTGAACGAGGCCAACCCCTTCGCAAACTTCGTCATCGTCGGCGAGCGCACCAATGTCACGGGCAGCGCGAAATTCCGTAAGCTGATCGAGGCTGACGATTATGCCGGCGCGCTGCAGGTGGCGCGCCAGCAGGTGGAATCGGGCGCAAATGTGCTGGACGTAAACGTCGACGCCGCGATGATCGAGGGGCCAGCGGCAATGACGCGGTTTCTCAACCTGATCGCCTCCGAGCCCGACATCGCGCGTATTCCGTTGATGATCGATAGCTCCAAATGGGAGGTGATCGAGGCTGGCTTAAGGTGCGCGCAGGGCAAATCGATCGTGAACTCGATCAGCATGAAGGAAGGCGAAGCGAAATTTCTGGAGCACGCGCGCAAGGTGCGCCGCTATGGCGCGGCCACTGTGGTGATGGCGTTCGATGAACAGGGCCAGGCCGACACCGCCAAGCGCAAAATAGAAATATGCACGCGCGCCTATCGCTTGCTGACCGATTCTGGCTTCCCGCCGGAAGATATCGTCTTCGATCCTAACATTTTCGCGGTCGCCACCGGCATCGAGGAGCACGCCGAGTATGCGCTTGCCTTCTTCGAGGCCGCGCGCGCGATCCGCGAAACGCTGCCGCACGCGCACGTTTCGGGCGGTGTTTCCAACGTCTCGTTCTCGTTTCGCGGCAATGAGCCGGTGCGCGAGGCGATGCATGCGGTGTTCCTCTATCACGCTATCCGCGCCGGCATGGACATGGGGATCGTCAACGCCGGCTCGCTGACGCTCTACGACGATGTAGAGCCGGAACTGCGCGAGCGCGTCGAGGATGTGCTGCTCAATCGCCGCGCTGATGCTACGGATCGCTTGCTGGAATTCGCCGAAACTTGGAAAGGCGCCAAGAAGAAGGAAACCACGCGCGATCTTGCCTGGCGCGAGAAGCCCGTCCGCGAGCGGCTCAGCCACGCGCTGGTGCACGGGCTCAACGAATTCATTGTTGCTGATACCGAGGAGGCAAGGCTTGGCGCGGAACGGCCCCTGCACGTGATCGAAGGGCCGCTGATGGATGGCATGAGCGTCGTCGGCGATCTGTTCGGCGCTGGAAAGATGTTCCTGCCGCAAGTGGTGAAGTCGGCGCGGGTGATGAAGCAGGCGGTGGCGCACCTCATTCCGTACATGGAGGAGGAGAAACAGCGTACGGGGCTCGCTGGCAAGTCCAACGGCCGCATCGTGATGGCGACCGTGAAGGGCGACGTGCACGATATCGGCAAGAACATTGTCGGCGTGGTGCTGCAATGCAATGGCTACGAAATCGACGATCTTGGCGTTATGGTCGCGTGCGATAAAATTCTAGACCGCGCGCTGGAGATCGGCGCGGATGCGATCGGGCTGTCAGGCCTGATCACGCCCAGCCTCGATGAAATGGTGTTTGTCGCCAGCGAAATGCAGCGCCGCGGCATGGAGTTGCCGCTGCTGATCGGCGGCGCCACCACCTCGCGCACGCACACGGCGGTGAAGATCGCGCCCGCCTACAAGGGGCCGACGATTTACGTGACCGACGCTTCGCGTGCGGTGCCGGTCGTGCAGAAGCTATTGGGCGAGGAGCGCGCAACGCTCATCGCGGAGACCAAAGCCGATCAGGCCGCGGCGCGTGAAAGCTATCTCGCGGGCCAAGACAAGCGCCCGCGGCTGAAGCTGGCGCAAGCGCGCGAGCGCGCGCCGCAGCTCAAGTACGCGCCGGTGCGGCCGAGCTTCCTCGGCGTGCGCGACTTCAAGGATTTTCTGCTTGTAGATCTAGTTCCCTATATCGACTGGACTCCGTTCTTTGCATCCTGGGAGCTCACGGGGCGGTTTCCAGCCATCCTCGACGACGCAATCGTCGGCGAAGCCGCGCGCAGCTTGTACAAAGACGCGCGCACGATGCTGGAAAAGCTGGTCGCCGAGAAATGGGTGCGCGCCAACGGCGTCGTCGGCTTCTGGCCTGCCAACAGCGACGGCGACGACATCGTCGTGTGGGAGAATTTCAAGCGCGAGCGCGAACGCGCGCGCTTTTTCACGTTGCGCCAGCAGATGGATAAGGGGGGAGGTGAGGGCAAGGCGAATTTCGCGCTGTCGGATTTCGTACTCCCCCTCTCCCTTGCGGAGAGGGGGGCGGGGGGTGGGGGGCGCGCAGACTCGCAGGCGCCTGATCGTTTGCACGCCCCCCCTCCCCTAACCCCTCCCCCGCAAGGGGGGAGGGGAATTGCAGCGCTCGACTACATCGGCGCGTTCGCGGTCACTGCCGGCATCGGCGAACACGAACTCGCGCAGCGCTTCAAGGCCGCCCACGACGATTATTCCGCCATCATGGCGCAAGCGCTCTGCGATCGTCTCGCGGAAGCGTTCGCCGAAGCGCTGCACGCGAAGGTGCGGCGCGAATTGTGGGGCTATGCAGCGGAAGAAACGCTCTCGCACGAAGAGCTGTTGCTGGAGAAGTATCGCGGCATCCGCCCCGCGCCCGGCTATCCCGCACAACCCGACCACACCGAGAAGCGCACATTGTTCGACTTGCTGGAGGCGCGCGAACGCAGCGGCATCGATCTGACTGAGAGCTACGCGATGACGCCTGCCTCTTCCGTATCCGGCCTCTATTTCGCGCATCCGCGCGCGGAATATTTCGGCGTCGGCCGCATCGATCGCGACCAGGTCGAGGATTACGCCAGGCGCAAAGGCTGGGATGTCGCCACCGCCGAACGCTGGCTCGCGCCAATCCTGGCGTATGAACCGGGGCGCTAACCCCGCGCATGATGCCGGCGAGGGCGCTGGCGGTCCATGCTCGGCGCTGTTTGGTCAATCAGGGACCTGTTCCTCGTCGCAAAGGTGCTGGCCCAGGCCGGCGCGCCCGCCTAGAACAGCGCGAAGTTCGAGGGGACATGTATGAGACGCTTGCTCGTTTTCCTGGCCGTTGGCTTGGCGCTCGTCGCCTGCGCCACATCGTCGGCGCCGCAAGGGCAGGGCCGCGCGCTGCAAGTGGCGCCGCTCGCCTACACGATGCGCACGCTGCCCAATGGTTTGCGCGTCTATGCCATGCCTGACGCGAACACCGCCAATGTCTCGGTGCAGGTCTGGTACGATGTTGGCTCGGTCGACGACCCGGTCGGACGTTCGGGTTTTGCGCACCTGTTCGAACACATCATGTTCAAATCGACGCGCAACATGCCGGCGGAGTTCTTCGACCGCCTCACCGAAGATGTGGGCGGCTTCAACAACGCCTCCACCTACGACGATTTCACCAATTACTACGAAGTCGTGCCGGCCAACCACTTGCGCCGCATTTTGTGGGCGGAAGCCGAGCGCATGAGTTCGCTGGTAATCGACCCGGCCACGTTCGATTCCGAGCGCGACGTGGTGAAGGAGGAGCTGCGGCAACGCATTCTCGCTTCGCCGTATGGGCGCTTGTTCGGCTTCTATCTCGCGCAGGCGAACTTCAGCGTGCACCCCTATGGTCGACCCGGCATCGGCTCGATCGAGGATCTCGACGCCGCCACGGTCGAGGATGTCCGCGCTTTTCACGCGACCTATTATCGCCCCGACAATGCCGTGTTGGTGGTCGCCGGCAATTTCGGCGCCGCCGATCTCGACGCCTGGGTCGATCAATATTTCGGCGACATCGCCCGTCCCGATCGGCCAATTCCGCGTGACTATCCTACCGAACCCGCGCGTACGGCGCCGCGTGAGTACACAACCTACGCGCCGAATGTGCCGCTGCCTGCGGCGATGGTCTCCTATCCGCAACCGGCCTCGACCAGCCCCGACATTCCCGTGCTGATGGTGCTCGACGCGATTTTAGCGAACGGGGATTCCTCGCGGCTTTATCAGGCCCTGGTGTACGAGCAGCAGGTCGCCGCGCAGGTGTTCACCAATCTCGAAGCCACCCAGGACGCGGGCGCGTATTCACTGTTCGCGATCCTTTCGGAGGGCAAGAGCGCCGATGAAGGGCTGGCGAGCTTGGCGGCGGAAATTGCGCGCGTTCGCGACGCGCCGGTCAGCCAGGCCGAACTCGACGAAGCCAAGAACGAAATCGTCACCGCCACCATCCAGGGCCGCGAAACCGCCTATGGCCGCGCTTTCGAGTTGGCCGATGCAATCATCCGCTATGGCGACGCCGCCGCCGCCGACCGCATGCTCGCGGCCATCCAAGCCACGAGTGCCGCGGATGTGCAGCGCGTGGCGCGCGCGATCTTCAATGAGCGCGCCCGCGTCGTCGTGCGCTATCTGCCCGAGCAAGAAGGTGCGCGCG
>DPWD01000039.1:8632-8793 GCA_003526465.1 Hyphomonadaceae bacterium | reverse complement strand
GTCCACATCCACTTCGAGGAAGGGCAGATCGTGTCCCGCGACGGCGCCGCGCCGCCGCTCTGGGAAGCCGGCGCCCGCAAGGATGTCTATCGCATTGGCAGCGGGCCCGGCAGTTCGGGGACCATGGATGTGCTGATACGCTTCCGCGAATTCCTCGGCAC
>DPWD01000039.1:0-8586 GCA_003526465.1 Hyphomonadaceae bacterium | reverse complement strand
CCGATCGCCGACTGGGAAGGCGTATTCTACGAACCGAGCGTGGGCCTAACCGCAGCCAATGGCGGCGGCGGGTAAGCCAACGTACGCGCCGGCGCCCCCAACGCCGGCGCGGTCGTTCCCTCAGAACTTCTCCAAGGAGCGTCTGTGAAACCGTTTGCGTTCTTCCTGGCGATCGCGCTGCTGGCGTTCGCGCCGGTCGCCGACGCACAGCAGACCCCCGCGTCGCAGTCGCGTCCCCAATATCACGGCGATTATTTTCCCAACACTATCCTGCACGATCAGGATGGGCGCGCCGTGCGCTTCTATGACGATCTGATCCGCGACAAGGTGGTCGCCATCAACTTCGTCTACACCACCTGCACCGACATCTGCCCGCTCGACACCGCCCAATTACGCCGCGTGCAGCAATTGTTGGGCGACCGGCTCGGGCGCGACATCTTCATGTACACCATCTCCATCAATGGAGATTCGCCCGAAGCATTGCGCCGCTTCATGCGCACCTACGATGTCGGGCCGAACTGGCGCTTCTTGACCGCGCCGCAGGCCGACGTCACCCGGCTGCAGCGTCTGCTCGGCCTGCGTGTTGACGATCCCAACGATTTGCGCGGCCACAACACCAGCATCGTGCTGGGCAACGAGCGCACGGCGCAATGGATCAAGCGCTCGGCCTACGAGAGCCCGCAGAATCTAGTCGAGCTGCTGACGGTGTTCCTGCAAAATTCGGCGCCCAATGCGCCGCGCCGCAGCCAAAGCTACGCCGCCGCTGGTCTGATCGCCGACAATTCGCGCGGCGCTTATCTGTTCCGCACGCGCTGCCAATCCTGTCATAGCATCGGCGAAGGCGACCGGCTCGGTCCGGATTTGGCTGGCGTTGCGGCGTCGCGCCCCCCGGCCTGGCTGTCGCGCTGGATCCGCGAGCCGGATCGCATGATCGCCGAGCGCGACCCGAGCGCGCTCGCCATGATGGCTCGCTACCGCAACTTGCCGATGCCCAATCTCGGCCTCAGCGAGGCCGAAACCGCCGATCTGATCGAGCACCTGCGCACGCAAGATCAAAGGCGCGCCGCCGCGCCAGCTCACGGGCATTGATCGGCGCCGGCAATCGCGGAACATAAGGGGCCTCGATTCGCGAGCCAAGGGAGCCTCTACGTGTCCGCCGACGATACCGCCCGCGGCGCCGAAGATTACGAAAGCCTTCCCTACATTTCGATGCCCTACGCACAAACGCAGCCAGCGCGGCTGGCGGCGATCGCCACGCTCCACGGCATGGCGCCGCCGGCGGTCGAAACCGCCAGTGTGCTGGAACTGGGCTGCGCGTCCGGCGGCAATTTGATTCCGCTCGCTGCGCGGTTTCCACGGGCGCGCTTTGTCGGCTTCGACCTCGGGCGCAAACATGTCGAGGATGGCGCGCGGCGCATTCGCGATTTGGCGCTCACAAACATCGAAATCGGGCAAGCCGACATCGGCGAACTCCGCCTCGCGGAGAAGTTCGACTACATCATATGCCACGGCGTGTTCAGTTGGACCCCGCGCGCTGTTCAGGATGCGGTGTTCAGGATCTGCCGCGAGGCGCTGAGCCACACGGGCGTTGCGCTGGTTAGTTTCAATGTATTGCCCGGTTGGCGCATGCGCAGCGCGGTGCGCGATCTGTGTCTTAGGCACACCGCCGCGGAGACCGCGCCGTCGCGCCGCGTCGCCATGGCGCGGGCGCTGCTCAACGACATCGCCGCGTTGAGCAACGCAGGCGAGCCTTTCGGGCTATTGCTGCGCAACGAGGCGCAGCGCGTCGCTCATAGGCCTGCTTCTTATATTATGGGCGAGTTCATGTCGGCCGAGAACACGGCCTTCTATTTTTCCGATTTCGTCGAGCAGGCGGGGCGGTTCGGTTTGGCGTATCTGACGGATGCCGACCTCGACGCCGCCGTTCCGGAAACGCTCAGTGCGCCATTTCAAGAGCGCATTGCCGCGCATGCGGGCGCCGATATGTTGGCGAGGGAGCAGTACGCCGATTATTTCACCGGCCGCCCGTTTCGAAGCGCGCTCTTGGTGAAGGCGGAAACTCCGCGATCCGCGTTCGATAGCGAGCGGCTGGGTCTGCTTCAGCTCTCGGGCGAGCTAAAGCGGATCGCCAATGACCCCGAGCAGGCGTTGGAGGACGCGCGCGGGCGCGCGATCCGCGGCAAGGGCCCTGTAATAATGCAGGCGCTGAGCCGATTGGCGGCGGCCCATCCAGCGACATTGAGCTTTGCGGAGTTAACCGGCGAGACCGAGGGCGCGAGTGCGAGGGAGATATGCGAGGCGCTGGGCATGGTGCTCAGAGTTGGGCAGATCGGGGCATCGAGCGTGCGGTTGCGCGTGGGGCGTTACGATGTTGCGCGTCCCCGGGCGTGGGAACTCGCGCGTCAGGAAGCCGCGAGCGGTCAGCCGTTCGTGACCAGCCTGGCTCATGTTCCGGTGTTGGTTAAGCCGATCATGGCCTGGATGCTTCGCCGCCTCGATGGAAGCATGGATCGCGTTGGGTTAACGGCGGCGCTGACCGACGCACTTCGCCGCGGCGAAGTGCGTGTTCGCGAAACCGAACAGGAAGGCGGCGGTAAGGTTGAGACCATCGCCGCCGGCTACCTCGATCGAGCCTTGCGCCATTTAGCGGCCAAGGCGCTGTTAACCGAGCCTTGATTGAGAGCCGCAATCGCTTTCTCTCGCACCCAAATGGGTAGCGTTTTCCCGTGTGGGGAGAAAAGTTGGGCATAATCAATTTTGGCGTAATGCTGCGCCAAACTCGCTGACGGCATCATCGGCCCGTTCAAACCGCACGATTGCGGGCGTTGACGGAGATGAGGCCGCCATGCGGTGGAAAAAGCATTCGGCAGAAGAAATTACCGCTAAGCTCGAGCGCATTGCCAAGGCTCTCAAGCGGGGCGTGTCGCTTGAGAGCGCCGCTGAGATGGAAGGCATTTGCGAGTCGACCTATTTTCGCTGGCGCAGCCTTTATGGCAGCCTCAGTCCGGTGCAAGTGAAGCGCTACAAGGAATTGGAGCTGGAGAACGCACGTCTTCGCCGCTTGCTCGAGGAATTCGATCCCCAACAGGCGCTCGCTAGTTAACGCGCCAGGCGAGCTTCACGCACAAGCCAGGCTTTGCGTCCTCAAGCGTGAGCAAAGCTTCGTGCAATTGCGCCACGGCGGCGACAATGCTGAGCCCCAGGCCGGCGCCGGGGGACGTGCGGCTGCTGTCGAGGCGAACATGCGGCTTAATCACGTCGGCAAGCGATTCCCGAGGAATGCCGGGGCCGTTGTCCTGGACAACGAGTATGGTCTCGTAGCCCGTCGTTAGACCCTGAATAAGGATGTGTGGGCGCTCGCCGCCATGTCTCAGCGCATTCTCGATGAGGTTCGAGAGCGCTTGCGCCAAGAGATGGGGATCGCCGCGCACATGCAGCGCCTCGGGCGTTTGAACATCCAGGCGCCCGCCAACGTTCTCCACGTCCGGCCGATATGCGTCGCCGACACGCTCGGCAAGATCGGCTAGGTCCACATCGACGAAACGCGACCGCGCCGTCCCGGCTTCGATTTCGGCCAAGCGCAACATGGCGTCGAACGTGCGCAAGATATCTTCGATTCGGCGCCGCGCCGATTGCAGCGGCCAGAACGCTTCCGCTGGAGTCGGTTTTGTCGCTGCTTCAAGGTCGTGCAGCACGTTGGTCAGCGGCGTGCGCAGATCGTGGGCAATCTCGGTCGATACACGCCGCAGATTGCGCACCAGCGCGTCGACGCGCGTCAGCATGGCATTGATGTTGCGGCCGAGGCCGTCAAGGTCGCTCTCGCGCGCCACAGGCCGGGCGGGCACCCGCGCCGCGAAATCGCCGCCGCCGACGCGCTCCATGGTAAGAAAGATCTCCTGCATGCGGCGCAACGTTCGTTGTGAGATCAGGTATCCCGCGCCGAGCGACAGCACCACCGCTACCATCGCAAACCAGAACAAAGTCCGCAGCACCGCATACCGGGCCCATTCGCTATGCTCGAGATCTTCGGCGACAGCGAGATAACCGCCCCCGCTCAGCGGCTGACTAAAGACAACAAAGTCCGCACTGACGCCGCCACCGACAGTGTCGGGCTCGTAGTGCATGCTCCATCCTGGATCGCGGGCGTCGATGGGCAGGTCGCCCGCCACGACGCGTCCTTGCCCGTCCACGAACCGATACCGAAAGGCGCCCGGCAGCCGCGCGCGCAGCTGAATTGCCACGATCGCCGCTTCCTGGCCGAACTGAAGGACCTCCCCCTGCAGCAGCGACATTTCCAGTTGCAACCGGTCGCGCGCGGTGCGTTCGGCGGCGACTTTCGTGACCAGCCAGGTGCCGAGCGCGGCCAACGCAAACGCCGCGACAACAACGCCGGCGCACAACAGCGCCATGCGAAACGAGGTCGACGCCAGCAGGCGCCTAAGTGTCGCGGATGACATAGCCGGCGCCTCGAACGGTTTGGATTAGCGAGTCGTCGCCCTCATCGTCGATCTTCGCGCGGATGCGGCTGATATGGGTCTCCACAATGTTGGTGCCGGGATCGAAATGCAGATCCCAAACCGTTTCCAGCATCATAGTGCGCGTGACGATGCGCCCCGCGTTGAGCATGAGGAGTTCGAGCAGTTGAAACTCGCGCGGCTGCAGTTCGATCCGCCGTTGCCCGCGCCGCACTTCTCGTTTGAGTCGATCGAGCGTCAGGCCGCCCATACAAAGTTCGGCATTGTGTTCGCTCATCGGGCGCCTGCGGCCGAGCGCCGCCACCCGGGCGGATAGTTCCGCCAGGGAGAAGGGCTTCACCAGATAGTCGTCGGCGCCCGCCTCCAGGCCCTCGACGCGGTCGGCGACCGCGCCCATCGCCGTCAACATCAGGATGGGAACGGCAGCGCCCGTGGCGCGCACCGCCTTTACCAGGGACAATCCGTCGATTTCGGGCATCATGCGGTCGATGATGAGGAGTTCGTAGGCGCTTTCAGTTATCCGGCGCAGGCCTTCACGGCCAGAGGCGGCGGTTTCCACGACGTGCCCAGATTCTCCCAGGCTGTTCACGATGTGGGCCTGGGTCTCTATGTCGTCCTCGACCAGCAAGATACGCAATTGAGGGCCCGCCTGACAGATTCGAGTGGCTCGCAGAATGCACGCAGACGATGAGCTTAGGCAACATCCATTGCTAAGCGGTTGGACGAACCATGGCGAGGGCCTCCACTGGCGCGCCCGCTTCAAGCGCCGGCGCCCTAGCGGCGCGCCTCACCAGCGCGTTGGATAGGGAAAAGACCGAGAGCAGCGAAGAATCCTGCTCTGCATGGATGGCCGCGATGCGTTCGCCAGCGCCGCTGTCAGTGATCGCGGCCCGCAAATAGTGCTCGCGCGCGCTATTGGCCGGGAATGGAGCGGCGAGTTTTGCCGACACCGTTGCCAGCGTGGCGTCAGCGTTCCCTGATAGCATCGCCTCGATCATCGGCGCCAAGAACAGCCGTGCGCACACCAGCGCCGAGGCCGGGTTCCCTGGCAGCCCCACCAAGAGCGCGCCGGGGCCGGTTGCGAACCAGGTCGGCTTGCCGGGGCGCACGGCGATTTTTGAAAAAGCCAATACGCCGCCCGCGTCGGCGAAGGCGCCGCGAACATGATCGTGATCGCCGACCGAGGCGCCGCCGACCGTGACCAGAATATCGGCGCCGCGCGCCTTTGCGTATTTTTCGCGCACGGCGTCCGGACTGTCTCCCGCCCGGCCGAGATAGTGCGGCGCGCCGCCCCAAGCGCGGATCAGCGCGTCGAGAACAAAGCGGTTCGAGCCGACAATTTCGCCATGCGCAAGATTTTCGCCGGGCTCCTTCAATTCGTCGCCATTGTCGAAATAGGCGACCACCGGTTTTTTGCGGACTTCAACCGCCGCGATGTTCGCCGCCGCGATCAGGCCGAGATCGATCGCCGTCAGCCGTTCGCCCTTGCGTTTCAGCAGCTGATTTATAGCGAAGTCGATCCCTGCTTCCCTGATATTGCCCTGTCTCGACTGATCGCCGGTAATGACAACGCTTGCACCGTCTTTGCGCGTATCTTCCTGAATGACGACGTGATCGGCGCCGTCGGGAACCGCGCCGCCGGTGAAAATCCGCACCGCCTCTCCCCTGCCGACCGCGCGGCTGGCCGGCGATCCCGCAGCGGCCTCGCCGATAACGGTCAATCGCGCACCAGCCGACACATCCGCAAACCGCACCGCGTAACCGTCCATCGCGGAGGCGCGAAACGGCGGCTGGTTTATGGTTGCAACGATGTCGGCGGCAAGCACGCGGCCCGCTCCCTCGCCAATTGCAATCTTTTCAATCTTTGTCGCGGCGGCGGCGGACAGGATGGCCGAGACGGCCTCATCGACGCTGATCATCACGCCGCCTTTGGTAATCGCCGGAGCGTCCGCCGGATTTTTCAACGAGGACGATCGGGCCGATCGACATCGATTTATCGACGGCCTTCGCCATGTCGTAAACCGTGAGGCAAGCAACGCTCGCGGCGGTCAGCGCTTCCATTTCAACGCCGGTTTGTCCCTTCGTCGTCACTGTCGCGACGATCTCGATCGCGGACGCGTCGTCGTCAAAGCTCGCCGAGACTTTCACCGATGTCAGCATCAAAGGGTGACAAAGCGGAATGAGATCCGGCGTTTTTTTGGCACCGATGACGCCGGCAAGCTCGGCAACCCTCAAGATGTCGCCTTTTTTGACGCCCTGACGGCGGATCGCCTGATAGGCGTCCGGCGTGAAGACAACCCGCCCCCTCGCCGTCGCCGCGCGGGCTGTTTCCGGCTTGGCCGAGACGTCAACCATCGCCGGGCGGCCTTCGTCATCGAAATGCGTCAGCGGCCCGGACATTCAGCGCTCCGTCAGCCGCGGCATCAGTTCGACAAGATTGCAGGGCCGGTAGCGGCTGTCGAGTTGATGCGAGATCACCTTGTCCCACCCGTCCCTGACGGCGCCGGTCGATCCCGGAAGGCAGAAAATCACCGTGCCGGCGGCGACGCCGGCGGTCGCGCGCGATTGCAACGTCGAAAGGCCGACGCTCTCGTAACTCACCATGTGAAAGACCACGGAAAACCCGTCGATGGTTTTTTCAAACAGCGGCGTCAACGCTTCATGCGTCACATCGCGCCCGGTGAGGCCGGTGCCGCCCGTTGAAATGACCGCGTCGATGTCAGGATTGGCGATCCACGACTGGACAACGCTCCGGATTTTCGCAACGTCATCGCGAATGAGCGCCCGGTCGCCAAGTTTGTGTCCGGCGCCCTGCAGCCGCTCGACCAGCGTCGCGCCGGAGGTGTCGGTTTCGATCGTCCGCGTGTCCGACACGGTCAGGATCGCGATGCGAACGGGACGAAACGGCAGCGTTTGATCGATGCCCGGCATGTCATTCTCCTTCAACGCTTCCAGACTTCAGCGCCAGCGGCCGCGATCAGCATAGTCCTCGGCGCGCGGTTCGATCCACTCCTCGCCCCCGCGACTGATTTGCTTTTTCCAGAACGGCGCATCGGTCTTGAGGAAATCCATGAGAAAATCACATGCTTCGAACGCCGCCCGCCGATGCGCGGCCGCGGTTGCGACAAATACGACAGTCTCTCCGGATCCGACCCGCCCGACGCGATGCGCGACCAGGTGGTTGATGAGCGGCCAACGCGCGCATGCCTTTTTCACGGCATTTTCAATCGCCGCCCTGGTTAGGCCGGGCGCATGATCGAGAAAAAGCGCATCGACAGCGTGGTCGCCTTCGCGGCGGACGATGCCAGAAAATGTCGCGACGGCGCCGGCATCGCCGACAGAACGCATGAATTCCGCCGTAAGGGCGGCTGGATCGAGCGGCGTTTCATCGATGCGGATCATGTCATCCGCCGCTGAAGGGCGGCAGGACAGCGATTTCATCACCCGCCGCGACGATAAATTCGGTTTCAACGATCACGTCATTGACGGCGAATTTCACGGTTGTTCTTAGGAGCGCTTCCTTAAATGCCGGATCGGTCTCGCACAGTAAGGCTATCGCCGCGCCGACCGAGATTTTCTGTTGCGCGCATTCAAAATCGCATCTGCGCCCCATCAGGTCGGCGAGTTTGCCGTAAAACGCGAACCGGACCATCTAACCGCCTGTCGTCGACATAAAGCGGCCCGGCGTTTCACCGTCGCCGCGATAGACATTCTCAAAGTCATGTCCCTGCGGTTTGAGGATCATCGCCTCATCCAGCGCCGCATCGACGCCGGCCTCGCCTTCATCGCGATAGGCGGCGCGGAGGTCGATCTTGTTGCGGCGCCCAAGGCACATGAACAGTTCGCCCGAGCAGGTCACGCGCACGCGATTGCACCCATCGCAGAAATTTGCGGTCAAGGGCGTGATGAAGCCAAGCCTGCCGCCGGTTTCCTCGATGCGGACATAGCGCGACGGGCCGCCGGTCCGGTAATCATCCCGCGTCAGCGTCCAACGCGCTTCGAGGTTACTTCGCACCTCCGTCAGCGGCGTAAACTGATCAGCGCGATTTTCTTCAACCTCGCCGAGCGGCATTACTTCGATGAGCGTAAGGTCCATGCCGCGCCCATGCGC
>DPWD01000325.1 GCA_003526465.1 Hyphomonadaceae bacterium | reverse complement strand
AAAACCAGGAACTTACCGATGAAGCCCGCGAATGGAGGGATTCCCGCCACCGAGAAGAGCAGCATGGTAAGCAGGGTCGCCATCCACACGCGTGTCCGCGCCATGCCCGCGAGGTCGGCGACGGTCTCGGCCGCCGCGCCGTCGCGGCGCATGGCGAGGATGAGCGCGAAAATGCCGATGGTCGCCGGCAGGTATAGCGCCAGATAGATGAGCGCCGAGCTCGGACCCTGCTCTACGCCGCTCGCCAGCCCCATGAGCACGAATCCCATATTACCAATGGAGGAGTACGCCATCAGCCGCTTCAGGTTGGTCTGCAAGAGCGCCCCGATCGCGCCCCACGCCATCGAGATCGCCGCAAGCGCTGCGATCACCTGGCGCCACTGATCCTCCAAGCCAGCGAACGGCCCATAAAGAACCCGCGCCATCAGCGCGACCGCCGCCANNGTCACCGGCGTCGGCGCGCCTTCGTACACATCCGGCGTCCACATGTGGAACGGGGCGGCCGACATCTTGAACGCCAGCGCGCAAAGCATCAGCACCAGCCCGAAGGTGAGCCCCACCCCGCCCGCGCCCTCACCAACCGCCGCCGCGATGGCGTCGAAATGGATCGACCCGGTAAACCCGTACACGAACGAAGCGCCAAACAGCAAAAGCCCCGAGGCAATCGCGCTCAGCACGAAATATTTGAGCCCCGCCTCCGAGGAATTTGCGTCATCGCGTCGCCATGCCGCCAGCACGTAGGCGGCAAGAGATTGCAGCTCGACGCCAACATAGAGGCTGATCAGATCCTGCGCCGAGGCCATCACGAACATGCCGAGCACGGCGAGCGTCACCATGATGGGAAACTCGAAACGCTGCTCCTTGGTGCGGATGAAATGGTCGGCGCCAAGCGCGAGCGTCGCCGCCGCCGAGAACGCGATCAGCGCCTTGGCGAAAACGCCAACGCCATCGATCACCATGGCGCCCTGAAACACAGAAACAGGCGCCCCCGAGCCCCCGGCTATGGCGGCGATCCCGGCCGCCACAAGTGCTGCGATCCCAAGCAGGGAAATCGCGCCGAACAGGCGGTCGCCCCACCAAACCGCGAGCCCCGCCGCCAATAGCGAAAAGCCGACCAGAATTGCTTCCGGCCACACATGCGGATAGCTCGCCAATAAATCTTGCAGCGGAGCGGACATCATGGGCCAGCGCCTCCAAAGGCCGCCACGATCGCGCGCGCGGAATGCTCGGTGAAGTCGAGCACGGTGGCTGACGCCAGGCCCATGATCAAAGTGGCCACCACAAGCGGCGCGAAAGTGATCCATTCGCGCCCATCGAGATCGTTGATGCCCATGAGCTTGGGATTTTCGATCACGCCGAACGAGACTTTGCGGTAAAGCGTCAATGCATAAGCGGCCGAGAAAATCACCCCGAGGCATGCGCCAGCCGCCGCCCAAGGCGCCGCCTGGAAAGCGCCCACCATGGTGAGAATTTCACCGGGAAAGCCAGAGGTGCCCGGCAGGCCGACATTGCCGAGCGTAAATAGCATGAACACCGCCGCGTAGACGGGCATCCGGTTCACCAGCCCGCCATAGAAAGCGATCTCGCGCGTGTGCATGCGGTCGTAGACAACGCCGACGCACAGGAACAACGCCCCCGAGATGATCCCGTGCGAGAGCATCTGGAAGATCGCGCCCTGCATGCCCTGCTCGGTGCCGGAGAACATGCCGAGCGTCACAAAGCCCATATGCGCCACCGAGGAATAGGCGATCAGCTTCTTCATGTCGGTTTGCCGGAACGCCACCAGCGAAGCCCACACGATGGCGATCACCGAGAGCGCGAACATGAACGGCGTGAAGAAATGCGACGCCTCCGGAAACATCGGCAACGAGAACCGCAGGAAGCCGTAGCCGCCCATCTTCAACAGGATCGCCGCGAGCACCACCGAAGCGGCGGTCGGCGCTTCGACGTGGGCGTCCGGCAGCCAGGTGTGGACCGGCCACATCGGCAGCTTCACCGCGAACGAAGCGAAGAACGCCAGCCAGAGCCAAATCTGCAAATCGGCGTCGAAGCTGGTATCGCGCGCATAGGCCGTGAGACCCTCGATGCTGCTGGTGCCAGCAATCGTGATCATCGCCACGATGGCGACCAGCATCAGCAGCGACCCGAGCAGCGTGTAGAGGAAGAATTTGAACGCGGCATAGACCCGCCGCGCTCCGCCCCATACCCCGATCAGGATGAACATCGGAATGAGACCGCCCTCGAAGAATAGGTAGAACAGCACGATATCCTGCGCGCAGAAGACGCCGATCATCAGCGTCTCCAACAACAGGAACAGGATCATGTAGCTCGCGACCTGCTTCTCGATGCCCCAGCTGGCGACGATGCAGAGCGGGGTCAGGAACGTGGTGAGCAGAATGAGCGACATCGAAAGCGAGTCGACGCCCAGGCTGTAGGAAAGCCCGAGCGCCCACGGGGCATCTTCAATGAGTTGGTAGGCGGGGTTCGCGGGGTCGAACACCAAGAGCGCCAGCAGCGACACCACGAACGTGGCGATGGTCACTACCAAAGTGATCCAGCGCACGCCCTGGTCGAAGCCGGGATTCTCCCCCGGCGACATCGAGCGCGCCGCCAGCACCCAGAGCGCGCCCGCCGCTGGGAGAAACGTCACTATCGTGAGCAGCGGCCATCCGCGCACGAAGTCGGCGGCGCTGGCGAGAAGTTCGCTCATCGCCCGCCCCCCATGCCGGCGAAGATCGCATAGGCGCCGAACCCGATCGCGGCGATCAGCATGATGAAGCTGTAGTGATAAACAAAGCCGGTTTGCACTTTGCGCACCTGCCGCGAGGCGAAGCGGGAAGTAGCGGCGATACCATCAGGCCCCAAGCCGTCGATAATCTTCTGATCGCCTACCTTCCAGAAAAGATCGCCAAGCGCTCGCGCGCCTTTGACGAAGATGAAATCGTAAATCTCATCGAAAAACCACTTGTTGTAGAGGAAGGCGTGCGCGGGCCCCTTGGCCAACGCCTTCGGCGCGCCAGGCTGCCACAGATAGAAGATCACCGCGAGCAGGAAGCCGGTAACGGTGACCGTCAGCGGCGCCCAGATCACCCAGGTTGGAAATTCGTGGTGTTCGCCATGCGCCAGCGGGATGGCGTGATCCCAGAAATTCGCCGCGTGTCCGCCTAAGAAGTACGGCGCAAACAGCCAGCCAGCAAAGATCGCACCCGCCGCCAGCACGAACAGCGGCGCGAGCATGATCCACGGCGATTCATGCGCCGGCGCGGAGCCATCCGTGGGAGCGTGATGGGCATGGCTATCGTGTTCGTCGTGGTGTGCATGTGGATTGGAACGGAACTTGCCCTCGAAAGTCATAAACGCCAGCCGCCAGGAATAGAAGCTCGTGAGCAACGCCGCCGACACCCCGCACCAGAACGCAAATTGCGCGCCGATGCCATGCGAACCGTACGCGGCCTCGATAATCGCGTCCTTGGAATAGAACCCCGCGAACCCGCCCAAGCCAGGAATGCCGAAACCAATCAGCGCCAATGTGCCAATGGTCATCATCGCCCAGGTGATCGGCATCGGTTTGCGCACCCCGCCCATGAAGCGCATGTCCTGCTCGTGGTGCAGGCCCGTGATCACCGAACCCGCGCCCAAGAAC
This sequence comes from Hyphomonadaceae bacterium, assembly GCA_003526465.1. GTDB lineage: Bacteria > Pseudomonadota > Alphaproteobacteria > Caulobacterales > Aquidulcibacteraceae > Vitreimonas. The sequence goes on along the minus strand of DPWD01000325.1, from coordinate 15,778 downwards.
AGCAGCGCCTTGAAGAAGGCGTGGGTGAACAGGTGGAACATGGCGGCGTTATAGGCGCCGACGCCAGCGGCAAAGAACATGTACCCGAGCTGCGAGCAGGTGGAGTACGCCACCACGCGCTTGATGTCGTTCTGCGCCAGGCCGACGGTCGCCGCGAACAAAGCCGTGGTCGCGCCGACGATGGTGACGAAACCCGACGCATAGGGCGCCAGGTGATAGAGTTCGCCGAAGCGGCACACCATGAACACGCCCGCCGTCACCATGGTGGCGGCATGGATCAGCGCCGACACCGGCGTCGGGCCTTCCATCGCGTCGGGCAGCCACACGTGCAGGAAGAATTGCGCGCTCTTGCCCATGGCGCCGATGAACAGCAGGAACGACACCACTTCCACCGCCGGTGCGCTGAACCGGTCGACGCCCAGCATCAGGCCCGGATTGGCTGCGGCGGCGTGAAAAATCGCATTGAACTCGATGGAGCCGTAACAGAAGAACGCCGCCATGATCCCAAGCGCGAAGCCGAAATCGCCAATGCGGTTGACGATGAAGGCCTTGATCGCGGCGTCATTGGCGCTGCGCTTGTGATACCAGAAGCCGATCAGCAGATACGAAGCGACCCCCACCCCTTCCCAGCCGAAAAAGAGCTGCAAGAGGTCGTTGGCCGTCACCAGGGCCAACATCGCGAACGTGAAGAAGGAGAGATAGGAGAAGAAGCGCGCGCGGTGGGGGTCCTCAGCCATGTAGCCGATGGAATAGACGTGCACCAGGAAGCTCACCGTGTTGACGACCACGAGCATCACCGCCGACATCGCGTCGATGCGCACGCTCCAGGTCGAGGTGAATCCCGCGACGTCGACGAAGCGGAAGAGCTCCAGCGTACGCTCGCGCCCCTCGCCCCAGACGAAATCCGCGAAAATCGGCAGCGAGAGCGCCAGCGCCAGCCCGATAGAGGCGGTCGTGACCGCCATGGCTACGCGATCCCCGATATAACGTTGGAACAGCCCCGCGAACGCCGCCGCGAACAACGGGGCGAGAACGATGAGAGCTTCGGTCGAGAATTCCACCCGCTCAGCCCCTCATCTGGTTGATGTCTTCGACGGCGATGCCGCCGCGATTGCGGAAATAGGTGACCAGGATCGCCAAGCCCACCGCTGCTTCCGCAGCCGCCACTGTCAGCACCAGCATGGCGAAAATCTGCCCCTGGATGTTTTGCAAGTAGGCCGAGAACGCCACCAGATTGACGTTCACCGCGAGCAGCACCAGTTCGATCGACATCAGAATGATGATCACGTTCTTGCGGTTCACGAAGATGCCAAACACGCCAATGGTGAACAGCGCGGCAGCCACGATCAGATAGTGGGTGAGCGTGATTTCCATCAGCCGAGTCCCTGCCCCGGCCGGATGTCCTTAAGCTCCACCGCATCGGCGCGGCGGCGGCCCACTTGCGCGGCGATATTCTGCTTTCTGACGCCGGGCCTATGGCGCAGCGTCAGCACGATGGCGCCGATCATAGCCACCAACAGCACCAGCCCGGCCAGTTGGAACACCAGAAGATAGTCAGTGTAGAGCACGTTGCCGATCGCTTCGGCGTTGGTCACTTCGCTGGGCGCGGCGGGCGCCAGCGGGATCGGTGCACCATCGGCCGACATCGCCGCACTTGCAACCAACGCGAGTTCTCCCATCAGCGCCAGCGCAACGACGAAGCCCGCCGGCAGGTACGAAAGAAAACCCTGGCGCAGCTCAGTGAAGTCTACGTCGAGCATCATCACCACGAAAAGGAACAACACCGCGACCGCGCCGACATAAACGACGACCAGGAGCATTGCCAAGAATTCTGCGCCCAGCAGCACGAACAGCCCCGCCGCGTTGAAGAAGGTGAGAATGAGGAACAGCACCGAGTGCACGGGATTGCGCGCCGCGATCACCGCGAACGCGGAGGCGATCGCGACGATGGACAGTACGTAAAAGGCGATAGCCGCCAGCATCACGCCTCCCCTTTCCTCCCCCGCAAGCGGGGGAGGTGCTGAGCGTAGCGAAGCGGAGGGGGTAAGTGCACACCGGCCCCCTCAGTCCGCTTCGCGGACCGCTCCCCCGTAAACACGGGAGCAAAGGTGCGTCGCCGCATCGTCATCGGTACGGCGCGTCCAATTCCAAATTCTTCGCTATCGCCTGCTCCCAGCGGTCGCCGTTGGCGAGCAGGCGTTCCTTGTCATAGTAAAGCTCCTCGCGCGTCTCGGTCGCGTATTCGAAGTTCGGGCCTTCGACGATGGCATCGACCGGGCATGCTTCCTGGCACAGCCCGCAATAGATGCACTTCACCATGTCGATGTCGTAACGCGTGGTGCGGCGCGAGCCGTCCGCGCGCTCTTCGGCTTCGATGGTGATGGCTTGCGCCGGGCAGATCGCCTCGCAGAGTTTGCAGGCAATGCAGCGCTCCTCGCCGTTGGGATAACGCCGCAGCGCGTGCTCGCCGCGGAAGCGCGGTGAAAGTGGGCCGCGCTCGTAAGGGTAGTTCACCGTCGCCTTGCGGCGGAAGAAGTATTTCATGCCGAGCATGAACCCGCCCAGCATATCGAGCATCATGGCGCCCTTGGCGGACTGGAGGATGCGGTTCATCTCTAGCCTCCGGCCAATGCGGTTTGCGCCGCTGGCGCCATGAAGGTCACGTAATAGCCAATCACTGCGACAGCCACGAGCGAGGTGGGCAGGAATATCTTCCAGCCCAGGCGCATCAATTGGTCGTAGCGGTAGCGCGGCACAATCGCCTTCACCATCGCGAACAGAAAGAACACGAACCACATCTTCGCGCCGAGGACGACGAAGCCCAGCACCGGGTCATCGACCGCGCCCCACGGCAGATGCCAACCGCCGAGGAACAGGATCGCTGTCATCGCGCACATCAGCACGATGTTGAGGTATTCCCCGATCATGAACAGCAGGTACGGCGTCGACGAATACTCGACCTGGTAACCCGCGACGAGTTCGGATTCCGCCTCCGGCAAATCGAAGGGCGGGCGGTTGGTTTCCGCCAGCGCCGATACGAAAAACACCACCATCATCGCAAGCATGGTGATCCCAACGAGCAGATTGTTGGGAAATTCCACGAAATTGCCGAGGCGAAAGCCGTGCCACATCCACCAGCCGTCACGCTGGTTCTCGACAATGGTGCTGAGATTGAGCGACCCCACCAGCAGCAGAACCGTGATGATGACGAAGCCGATCGAAACCTCGTAACTCACCATTTGCGCCGCCGAGCGCAGTCCGCCCAAGAACGGGTATTTCGAGTTCGACGCCCAACCGCCCATGATGATGCCGTAAACCCCAAGCGAGGAGATCGCAAACAGGTAGAGAATGCCGACGTTTAAATCGGCGATCACCACGTTGTTCGCGAACGGAACCACTGCCCAGCCGATGAACGCCAGCACGAACGTGATCAGCGGCGCCAGGATGAACACTGTCTTGTTCGCGCCCGCTGGGATGACGATTTCCTTGAACACGAATTTGAAGAAATCCGCGAAACTCTGCAACAGGCCGAACGGCCCGACCACGTTAGGCCCCTTGCGCAGCTGCACCGCCGCCCAGACTTTGCGATCGAACAACAAGATGAACGCGAGCGTCAGCAGCAGGTAGATCGCGATGGCGAGCACTTGGCCCGACTTCATCAAGCCCCACTCGACCTCGACCGGCCAGCCGGTCCAGGGGATGTAATCGAGGGCGGGGTTCATGGCGCGCCCCTCATTCCGCCGCCACCCTTTCCGGAGTAGCCCGCAGGCGCGAGCACTCTGCCATCGTGCGCGAGGCGCGGGCGATCGGATTGGTGAGGTAGAAATCGGCGATTGGGCTGCGCAACGGTTCCGCCGCGAGCTTCCCCTCGACGCCCAATTGCGCTGGATCGAATGACGCCGCGTCCGATGCGCTTGGCGCATAGCCGACGTTCCCGAAGCTCGTATGATCCGCGATCAGTTTGGCGCGCAGGGCTTCGAGCGTGTCGTACAGCAGCGTCTTGCCCATAACGCCGGAAAGCGCGCGCAGGATGGTCCAGTCCTCCTTGGCCTCGCCCTTGGGGAAGGTCGCGCGCCGGCCGAGTTGGACGCGGCCTTCGGTATTGACCCAGATCGCGTCTTTCTCTGTGTAGGCCGCACCCGGGAGGATGATGTCCGCACGATGCGCGCCGGCATCGCCGTGCGTGCCGAGATAGATCACGGTCCCCGCCCTTGGCAGCGTCGCTTCGTCGACGCCAAGTAGAACCAGCGCGTCCATTCCGCCTTTGAGCATGTCGCTGGCATCCTTGCCGCCCGCCCCCGGCAGAAATCCAAGGTCCAACCCCGCGACCCGCGCGGCGGCGGTGTGCAGCACGTTGAACGCGTTCCAGCCCTCTTTGCAAAGTCCCGCCGCGAGCTTGCCCACAGCGCGCAAAATCGCTGCCCCGTCAGCGCGCGTTAGCGCGCCCTGGCCCACGATCACCATAGGCCGCTGCGCCCGCTTCAGCACGTCGCCAAAGCCGCCGAGCTTACCAAGCGCATCCGACCCCGCGCCGATGTGCGCGTAGCGATAGGTGAGATCCGCCGCTTCGCCAATCACGCCGATCTCGGCGCCGCGCAGCCAAGCCCTGCGGATGCGTGCATTAAGCACCGGCGCTTCGATGCGCGGATTGGTCCCGATCAGCAGAATAGCATCCGCCTCATCGATGCCGGCGATGGTGGCGTTGAACAAATAACCTTGCCGCGGACCGCCGCCGAGCTTGGTTCCATCGGGCCGGCAATCTGTATTGGGTGATCCCAACGCACGGAACAGGTCGAGCGTCGCCTTCATGCTCTCGGCGCAGGCAAGGTCGCCGGCGATAGCGCCGATCCTCTTGGCGTCGCCCGAAAGCGCTTTCGCCGCTGCGGCGAGCGCTTCACCCCAACTCGCCGCGCGCAGTTTGCCGTTCTCGCGGATGTAGGGCCGATCCAGCCGCTGGCGCGAGAGCCCATCCTCGGCGTAGCGCGCCTTGTCGGATATCCATTCCTCGTTGATGTCTTCGTTCACGCGGGGCAGCACACGCAGCACCGCATCGCCGCGCGCATCGACCCGGATGTTCGAACCCAACGCATCCATTACGTCGATGCTTTCGGTTTTGCTGAGTTCCCAGGGCCGGGCGTTGAAGGCGTAAGGCTTGGAGGTCAGCGCGCCCACCGGACAGAGATCGATCACATTGGCCGAGAGCTCGCTCGAGAGCGAGGCTTCGAGGTAAGTCGTGATCTCCATGTCCTCGCCGCGCCCTGTCGCGCCGAGTTCTGGAACGCCGGCCACTTCGGTGGCGAAGCGGACGCAACGCGTGCACTGGATGCAGCGCGTCATCACCGTCTTGACCAGCGGCCCCATGAATTTCTCTTCGACCGCGCGCTTGTTCAGATCGAAGCGCGTGCCCCCGCGCCCGTAGGCCATGGACTGGTCCTGCAGGTCGCATTCCCCACCCTGGTCGCAGATCGGGCAATCGAGTGGGTGGTTGATCAGCAGGAATTCCATCACCCCCTGGCGCGCCTTCTTCACCGCGGGCGACTTGGTGACGAGTTCGTTCAAGAGATTGTCGCGCGGCGGCGGCAGATCCTTGACCTGCTGCGCGCAGGAAGCGACCGGCTTAGGCCCTGATTTTCCGCCGACTTTCACCTCAATGAGGCACATGCGGCAATTGCCGGCGATGGAGAGCCGCTCGTGGTAGCAAAAGCGCGGAATCTCGGCGCCGGCGGCTTCGCACGCCTGCAGCAAGGTCAGTTCCGGGGGAACGTCGACTTCAACGCCGTCGACGAGGATTTTGCTCATGAGTCTGGCCGTTTTTCGTGACCGCGCATGGACGATTTATTGCGCCGCCGCAAGAGGGCCGAAGGGCGCGCCCCCTGGTCAGAGCCCTTAGGGCCTGGCTGAAACAAGGGCGCTCCGCTAGGTCCCGGAGATCGTTTGATGGAACTTACTCACAGCCCCCCTCGGGGCGAGATAGGCCTTCATACCGCCGGATCAGTGCAAGCGCGCGATTAGCGCCTCGATTTCCTTTGCGACCAAGTCCGGCTGCTCACGTTGGACATAGTGGCCGGCGCCTTCGGCGCGAACAAATCGGTGATTGTGAAAGCTGCCCGCAAACGCCTCCTGCGCCGACAGCCAAAGAGAGAATGCCTGATCGCCCCGCTCGCCGGGCCAGGGGGTGGTCGAGGTGATCACCGTAGCGGGAAAACTCGCGATCGCCTGCGACGCCGGCGCGGCGTCTTCACTGGCGCCAATTCCAGCTATCTCAGAGCGGATGTGCTGGGGCCAGTTTTCGGGCGCCGGAGCTTGCCCCACCGCGCTGCAAAGCGATAGGTTGGCCCAGTCGCACGCCGCTCGAAACGTCGGCGGCCTGCCGTCGACAAACACCAAACCCGCCACCTCACGCGGAAACAATTCGGCGAACTTCGCGATATGAAGGCCACCGAGGGAATGCCCCACCAACACAAAGGGTCGTCGCACCATGGCCGCACCTAATACAGCGTGGAGGTGGCGCGCCGCTTGTTCCGCCGTTCGCGCCACGGCGAGCGCGGCGAGGGGCGCGCTTTCGCCATAGCCCGGCCGACTGTAGGCGAAGAACGCGCGATCTTGGGGCAACAAGGCCAAAGTCGCGTCCCACACATCGAGGCCGTCCCCAAGCCCTGAGTCGAACACCACGACAGGGCGTGCGCCATCGCGACGCCTGTACGCCACTGCCAGGCCGTCAACGGCGACTGTTCCGCGCGACTCGATGCCAGCAACCCGGGACGCTGCACACGCGCCGGCCACAAGAGCGCCAAGCAGCGCCGCGCGACGCGATAGCTCCTGATTCAAGCCCATGACATCACAGTCTGCAGCGCCGAGCCGGCAGGCATCGCAATTCGACCAACGCGCCTATATTTTCGTCAAAGCGTCTGCGCCAACCACCGTCACCCATTCCCGCACCCGCCAGGCCAGCACCACGCCGTTGACCACGTACGGATCGGCCCGGGCGAAAGCCGCGGCTGCCTCCGCGCTCTCGGCCTTGAACAACAGCATGCCAAGCGGGGGATCGTCCTCCGCGAAAGCGCCGCCCGCCTGCAGTTCGCCGCGCGCGGCAGAGGCTTTCGCGTGCTCGATATGCGCGGCGCGATAAGGCGCGCGCCGCTCGCGGAAGTCGGGGGGATAGTCGTAGAAGAGGACGAAGTGTTTCATGGAAAGCGCCATGTCATGCGCTCCCAGTAGGGCAGCGTACAGACAAGGAGTACGCCAAACCAGAACCAACCGACGAAGGGTCCCAAGATCGGGTAGCGCAGCCAAGCATCCTGCCAGGCCAACATCATCTGGACAGGCGTGATCAGATGAACAGCTATGCGCGCGAGCAGCGCCCAACGCCGCATCCGCCAAAGGCCGATGACAGTGAAAACAAAGAACGCAACAATCGAGATGCCAATTGCGTATCCAACGGGCAGCCACTCCGGAGGATACTGAGCTAAGGCCGCCTGTGCCGACCGCCAATCTCGCACAGCCTGAATTCCAGCGGAAACCACTGTCAGCGCACACACAAAGATTATCGGGAGGGGCGGCAATCCAATCTGCTTCACTCCACCCTCACCCAGCGCCAGCCGTTGGCGCGGTCGCAATTGATGGCCACGCTACGGTCACTCGGCCGCCTGAAGGCGCGGCTTCGCTATCGCCGCTTTTATCCAATCGATCAGGGCCATGAGCGCCAGTGCGCCGAATACGATGCCCATGGCTAACAGGAAGTCCTCGGAGGAGTCGAACACTCTGACCTCACTTGCCTTCCATGCTCGCGCATGTCCGCGCGCCTCTACTCCGCGGCTACGCCGTGATGATCTCGTGGGCGCCGAGGCCGCTCGCTCAGCCATCCCAGTCCGAAAATCGTTACCGCGAAGCTGAGAGCCAGAGCGCCGGTCAACAGAATGTCGGCAGAAATCATATCGCGACCCTCATTTATCCTCCATAGCACGCACGGCCAGCGCCGCCAACAGATGAACCGCAACACCAATTCCAAAAAGGAAAATCCGGTCGGCCAGGGCCAAGCGGTCAGCAAGCACAGGATTGACATACGGCCCGATCAGCGCCGCCACCAGCATCGTAATGGCGATGGCGTTCAACAGGGAAGCCCGCAATTTGCGCTGCTCATTGCGGGCCTCGCGTGTCGCAGGTCGCCGAAGAAAGCCCGGTAACATCCCCTACTCTGCAGCCACCATGCGCACCTGGTGCACGCCTTTGGCGGCGCGGTAGCGATCAATCCGTTGTTCGATTTCTCCGCGGAAGCAGCGGATGAGGCCTTGGATCGGCCAGGCGGCGGCGTCGCCCAAAGCGCAGATGGTGTGACCTTCGACTTGGCCCGCCACGTCGAGCAGCAGGTCGATCTCGCTGTGGTCGGCTTCGCCCTTCACCATGCGTTCGAGCACGCGCCACATCCAGCCGGTGCCTTCCCGGCACGGCGTGCACTGGCCGCAGCTTTCGTGCTTGTAGAAATATGCAAGCCGCGCCACCGCTCGGATGATGTCGGTGGATTGGTCCATCACGATCACGGCGGCTGTGCCGAGACCCGAGCGATGCGGCGCGGCTGAGAGCGAGTCGAAATCCATCAGCATGGTCTCGCTCTCCTGCGCGTTGATCATGCGCACGGAAGAGCCGCCCGGGATCACAGCTTTCAGATTGCCCCACCCCCCGCGCACGCCGCCGCAATGCTCCTCGATCAGTGCTTTCAGCGGAATGCTCATCGCCTCTTCGACATTGCACGGCTTGTTCACGTGGCCGGAGATGCAGAACACTTTCGTGCCGGTATTGTTGGCGCGGCCGATGCCGGCGAACCATTTCGCGCCCCGGCGCAGAATTGTCGGCGCCACCGCGATGCTCTCGACATTGTTGACCGTCGTCGGGCATCCATAGAGGCCAACATTGGCCGGAAACGGCGGCTTCAGCCGCGGCTGACCCTTCTTGCCTTCCAGGCTTTCGAGCAACGCGGTTTCCTCGCCGCAAATGTAAGCGCCGGCGCCGTGATGCATGTAGAGATCGAAATCCCAGCCATGCACGTTGTTTTTGCCGATGAGCTTGGCTTCGTAGGCCTCTCTGATCGCGCGCTCCATGGCTTCGCGCTCGGCGACGTATTCGCCGCGAATGTAGATATAGCAAATATTCGCGGCCATCGCGAACGATGCGACGAGACAGCCTTCGATCAGGAGGTGCGGATCGTGGCGCATGATGTCGCGATCCTTGCAAGTGCCCGGCTCGCTCTCATCGGCGTTCACAACGAGATAGTGCGGACGCTCCTTCACCTCTTTGGGCATGAACGACCATTTCAGCCCGGTCGGGAATCCCGCGCCGCCGCGCCCGCGCAGGCCGCTTTCCTTCATCTGCGCGATAATCCAATCGCGCCCCGCGCCAAGCATGTCCTTGGTGCCGTTCCAGGCGCCGCGCTTTTTTGCGCTCTCCAAATCGGCGCCGTGCCCCCCATAGAGATTGAGAAAAATGCGGTCTTTGTCGGCCAGCATGGGATTACTTCCTGGAACTCAAAATCATGAACAAGCGCAGCGCAAACCACAACGCGCCGATGGCGGGACCGATCGCGTACGGGCTTGCCAACGGATGCCCCTCGATCAAGATCATGTAGCCCGCAAGCGTGACCATGACGACGACAATGGCGCCATAAAGCGCAACGCGCGCGCCGCCTGCCGCTACGCCGAACCGGATCGGCTCGAAACGCACGCGCGGTCGCGGCGGCTCGGGAGGCGAGACTTCGCTCACGCCTTTTCCGGCAGTCCGGGCAGCTTAACCGGCTTTGCCAGCGAGCCATCATAGAGTGTGGGATCGGTAAGCGCCTTGGCGCCGCCCTCGGGCGCGGAGGTTCGCCGCCCCATCACCGAGCCCGGTTCGATCTTCTCACCGCGCGCCAGCTTTTGGATCAGCACCTCAAACTTGTCGGCGGTCAGGTCCTCGAAATAGTAATCATCGATCGCCACGACCGGAGCATTCACGCAGGCGCCGAGACATTCCATCTCTTCCCACGAGAATTGGCCGTCCGCGCTCGGCGCATGCGCTTGCCCGATCCGGCGCTTGCACACCGCTTTCAGCTCTTCCGCGCCGCGCAGCATGCATGGCGTGGTGCCGCACACTTGGATGTGATGCTTCCCGACCGGGTGCAGATGAAACATGGTGTAGAACGTCGCGACTTCGAGCACGCGGATCGTCGGCATGGAGAGCAATTCCGCGATCGCCCGGATCGCAGGCTCGCTCACCCAGCCTTCCTGCTTCTGCGCCAGCCACATGATCGGGATGACGGCCGATTGTTTGCGCTCGGGCGGGTACTTCGCCATCCACCAGCGCACATCCTCCATGGTGGCGGGCGAAAAGGCGAAGCTGGCGGGTTGCTCGGCGGCTAATCTGCGAACTGACATGAACTATCCGGATTATTGTGCGAAATCGACCCTGGCGATGAGGCCGTTCTTTACCGCGTAAACACAGATCGCCTCGAAATGCGGTCCATCGGGGCTACGCGAGACGTGCTCCTGATCGATCACCGTGGCGCCGAGCGCCATCCGGTTGAGCGAACGCGCGCGATTTCGCGGGTAGTCTGCGAAGGTCTTGGCGTAACGCGCGCGAATTTCGCCCTTGCCGCTTTGCAACACTGCCCCGTTCAGCTCAGCGACAACGCAATCATCCGCATAGAAGGCAAGCATGCCCTCAAGGTCTTGAGTGTTGTACGCCTCGAACTGGGCCGCGACTATTTCAAGGGGACTCACCGGTCGATCTCCCCGAACACGATGTCGATCGAGCCGAGGATGGCGCTCACGTCCGCCAGCATGTGGCCCTTGCAGAGATAATCCATGGCCGCGAGGTGCGGAAAGCCGGGCGCGCGGATTTTCAGGCGGTAAGGTTTGTTGCTTCCATCGCTCACCAAATACACCCCGAACTCGCCCTTGGGCGCTTCCACCGCCGCGTAGGCTTCGCCCGCCGGCACGTGGAAGCCCTCGGTGTAGAGTTTGAAATGATGGATGAGCGCTTCCATCGATTGCTTCATCTCGGCGCGCTTGGGCGGCGCGAACTTCGAGTGCTCTGGCATCACCGGGCCCGGCGTTTTGCGAAGCAGCGCCAGGCATTGCAGCATGATCTTGGTGGATTCGCGCATCTCCTCGACGCGGCAGAGGTAGCGATCATAGCAATCGCCGTTCTTGCCGAGCGGGATTTGGAACTTGAGCTCGTTGTAGATCTCGTAAGGCTGGCTGCGGCGCAAATCCCAGGCCAGCCCCGAGCCGCGCACCATCACGCCGGAAAAGCCCCATCTGAACGCGTCATCTTGGCTGACCACGCCGATATCGACATTGCGCTGCTTGAAGATGCGGTTGTTGGTGAGCAAGCCTTCGATATCGTCGAGCACGGGCGGGAATTGCTCGCAGAAAATCTGCATGTCCTCGATCAATTGCGGCGGCAGATCCTGGTGCACCCCGCCCGGGCGGAAATACGCCGCATGCATGCGCGAGCCGGACGCGCGCTCGTAGAACACCATCAGCTTTTCGCGCTCTTCGAAGCCCCAGAGCGGGGGCGTCAGCGCGCCGACATCCATGGCTTGGGTGGTGACGTTGAGCAGGTGTGAAAGCAGCCGCCCGATCTCGGAGAACAGCACGCGGATGATGCTCGCGCGGCGGGGAACCTCGATGCCGGCGAGCCGTTCCACCGCCAGGCAGAAAGCGTGCTCCTGGTTCATCGGCGCCACATAATCGAGCCGATCAAAATACGGCATCGCCTGCAGGTAAGTCTTATGCTCGATCAGCTTTTCGGTACCGCGATGCAGCAAGCCAATGTGCGGATCGACGCGCTCGACCACTTCGCCGTCCAGCTCCAGCACCAGCCGCAACACGCCGTGCGCGGCGGGGTGCTGGGGCCCGAAATTGATGGTGAATGTGCGCTTTTCTTCGGGCGGGGGAGAAGCAACGGCAATACCATCGGCCATCGTCACCTCCTGCTGTTCTGCTGCACAGGGTCATAACCTGGCTGAACATCGGCGCGTAGTGTTTGGCACATCGAGGTGTTCAGCACGATGTCCATTAGTCCGCCGCCGGGCATTCTGGCGGCTTGCTCACGCGCCGCTTCCAAGTTTGCGGAAAGGGCCGCGTCGAGTTCCGCTTCGCTCTGGCCGTCGCGAGCGGCATGCGTCCGCCAAAAAGTCGCGTTCTCCGCCGCAATCTGAGCTGACGGCGAGCCGGCGCGCACACGCTCGCCATGCAACACATGCATCGCCCAGCAACGAGCAGCCATTTCGTTTGGCTGCGACGTGCCTTCAGCGAAGGCAGCGCCGGCACTAGCACAAAGAGCGATCACTGCTACCCGAAGCAAGCTCATGTGCGAGATGCCCCCTTGCGATCTTCATCTGCCTTCTCATCGCCCGGGATCGTCATCCCTTCCCACGGGCTCAGAAAATCGAAGCTGCGGAACGCCTGCGTCAGCTTCACCGGCTCGTACACCACACGCTGCTGCTCGGCGTCGTAGCGTACCTCGACATGACCCGAGAGCGGGAAGTCCTTGCGCAGCGGAAAGCCCTGAAAGCCGTAATCGGTGAGGATGCGGCGCAGATCGGGGTGGTTCGAGAACACGATGCCGTACATGTCGAACGCCTCGCGTTCGAACCAGTCGGCACATGGGAAGAGGCCTGCTGCTGAAGGCACGGGCGCCTGTTCGTCGGTCTCGATTCTGATGCGCACGCGATGGTTCAGCGGCATCGACAAGAGATGATACACCACGTCGAAGCGCTTCTCGCGCTCGGGATAATCGACGCCGCAGAGATCGATGAAGGTGGTGAAGCGGCAGCGCTGATCGTCGCGCAGGAAAGTGAGCAGGGAAACGATGCCCGCGCTCGCCGCGTTTATCGTCAGTTCGCCGTGACGAACAGCGTGCGATAGCGCCACGCCGGGCTGTGACGAAACGATATGCGATCCCAATGCGTCCAGAGCGGCGCTCATCGCTCGATGTTCCCTTCGCGGCGAATTTTCCGCTGCAATTGCAGCACGCCGTACACCAGAGCCTCCGCTGTCGGCGGGCAGCCGGGGATGTAGATGTCGACCGGCACGATGCGGTCGCAGCCGCGCACGACGGCGTAGGAATAATGGTAATAACCGCCCCCGTTCGCGCACGAGCCCATCGAGATCACGTAACGCGGATTGGGCATCTGGTCGTAGACCTTGCGCAACGCCGGGGCCATTTTGTTGGTGAGCGTGCCCGCGACGATCATCACATCGCTCTGGCGCGGCGAAGCGCGCGGGGCAAAGCCAAAGCGTTCGAGATCGTAGCGCGGCATCGAGGCCTGCATCATCTCAACCGCGCAGCACGCAAGCCCGAACGTCATCCACATGAGCGATCCAGTGCGCGCCCAAGTGATGAGATCGTCGGCGGCGGCGACCAGGAAGCCTTTGTCGGCAAGCTGGTCGGAAAGCCCCGTGTAAAACGGATCGTCTTCCTTCGCCGGAAAGCCGCCTTCAACGCCAGCCTTGCTTGGAGAGATCACTCCCACTCCAACGCCCCCTTCTTCCACTCGTAAACGAACCCCACCGTCAGCACGCCCAGGAACGCCATCATCGACCAGAACGCGAATTGCGCGATATCGGCGGGCATGTCTCCCAGGGTGATCGCCCAGGGAAACAGGAACGCGACTTCGAGATCGAAGATGATGAACAGGATCGAGACCAGATAAAAGCGTACGTCGAACTTCATGCGCGCGTCGTCGAAGGCGTTGAAGCCGCACTCATAGGCCGAGACCTTCTCCTTGTCCGGCGATTTCGGCGCCACCACCCAGGCGGCGATCAGAAAGCCCGCCCCCAAGGCGATGGCGATGGCCATGAAAATGACGATCGGCAAATAGTCGGAAAGGTCGAGGCCCATGAGGCAGAGCACCTAGAACAAGCAAAGAGCCGCCGCCAGCCTCCCCGGCGACGCACCGGGACCGCTAGAGGCGCTCGTTGCGCTTGTCTATTGCTGGCAGGCGAGATTGACTTTTTCCACAGAATCCGCCACCCCCCGCTCGTCTGTTGCGCGCCGAGAGGGCGTGCGCCCCTCGCTCTTGGCCCCGCCTCATCCGGAGGCGGCGTTGCCCGAAGCGCCAACCCCAAGCGGCCGCCCTGATGTTTTGGCGGCGCCAAGTGAGATTGAATGAATTCCGAGACGAATGCGGGCCCCCAAAGCGCGGACCCAATGACCATCCAAACCGCACCCAATACCGCCGCCACGACCACCTTCGACGATCTGGGCCTTTCCCCCGACACCCTGCGCGCCGTGCACGAGGGCGGCTACAACACCCCCACCCCGATCCAGGCCGCCGCCATCCCCGAGGTGCTGAAGGGGCGCGATATCCTGGGCATCGCCCAGACTGGCACCGGCAAGACGGCCGCCTTCGTGCTGCCGATGATCGACATTCTGGCCTCGGGCCGCTCCCGCGCGCGCATGCCGCGGACCCTGATCCTGGAGCCGACGCGCGAACTGGCCGCCCAGGTGGCGGAGAATTTCGACAAATACGGCAAGTACCAGAAGCTCACCAAGGCGCTGCTGATCGGCGGCGTGTCGTTCGGCGATCAGGACGCGCTCCTGGCGCGCGGCGTCGATGTACTGATCGCTACGCCGGGGCGATTGTTAGACCATTTCGAACGCGGCAAACTGCTGCTGACCGGCGTGCAGGTGATGGTCGTGGACGAGGCCGACCGCATGCTCGACATGGGCTTCATCCCGGACATCGAGCGCATCTTCAAGCTCACGCCCTTCACCCGCCAGACCTTGTTCTTTTCCGCCACCATGCCGCCGGAAATCACCCGCCTGACAGAGGCGTTCCTGCAAAACCCCAAGCGCATCGAAGTGGCCAAGCCCGCAACCGCCGCCACCACCATCGAGCAGCGCATCATTCCCCTCCCCGGCGGCGATCCGCGCACGCGCCGCGCCGCCTTGCGCGCGGTTATGCGCAGCGCCAACGTCAGAAACGGCATTGTCTTCTGCAATCGCAAAACCGATGTCGACGTAGTGGCGCAATCCTTGAAGCGGCACGGTTTTAACGCTTCGCCGATCCACGGCGATCTCGAGCAAAGCTTGCGCACCAAGACGCTCGACCGCTTCCGCTCGGGCGAGCTTCAATTCCTGATCGCGTCAGACGTAGCCGCGCGCGGCTTGGACATTCCCGATGTCAGCCACGTCTTCAATTACGAGCCCCCGCGCAGCCCCGACGATTACATCCACCGCATCGGACGCACCGGCCGCGCCGGCAAGCAAGGCGCGTCCTTCACGCTGTGTTCGCCGCACGACCGAAAAAGCCTGGAGGGGATCGAGAAGCTCACCGGCAAGCCCATAGAAGCAGCAACGATCGAAGGGGTTCCCACGGAAGCCATCGGCGATCCCAGCGATCGCGGCGGCCGCGGGCGCCGCGCCGAAGAGCTAAAGAGCGAACATTCTCGAAGGCTGGCCGAAAAGAAACAGCGCTTCCAAAAACGCGATCCCGAACGCCCCACCGCGGCGATGGAAGCTGTCAAACCGGCCGAAAAGCCGCGCGATGAGCGCCCGCAGCGCACCCGTCACGGCGAAAAGAAGCCCGCCCCGCTCGCCCCCCACGCCAAGGACGCCCCCGGTTTCGGCGATAACGCGCCGGCGTTTCTGAAGCGGAAATAATCACTGGGCGACCGTTCCGCCCCCGCAGGCGGGGGAGGTGGCGAGCGAAGCGAGCCGGAGGGGGTAAGTGCTCTACCCCCGCCCCCTCAGCCATCGCGTTTCGCGCGCTGACAGCTCCCCCGCTTGCGGGGGAGCA
>DPWD01000085.1:344-3556 GCA_003526465.1 Hyphomonadaceae bacterium | reverse complement strand
CGGCCGCCGACCGCCCCGAGCGCGGCGCGGCTGCCCGCGGCCACCTCCTATGTTGCCGTCAGTTCTATTACGCTTTGGTCGAGTCCGATTGCCGGGTCGGCATCGCCGCCGAAGGACGCAGTCGAACTCGCTTACGAGGTTATTACATGCGGCGCGCATCAAGACGATGCGCGGGCCAGCGACGCCATCTACGAGCCTTATCGGCTGCAAACGATCCGCATCGCAGATGCGCAACCGCATCCGACTAAGCTTGTTCAGTCCGCGGCAATGGCCTCGGTGGCGCCGCCTCGGCCAGGCTACCGCCCCCGCCTGCCGGCGCGCGTCGTCTCGGAGGGACTACTCTCCGACGCGCAATTGGAAAGCGTCGTCTATGCCGGTGAAGCGCATGCCGGTCTGCTGACCGGCTCATGGCGCGTCGATGACACTTTCGATCTTCTCAGCGCGGCGTCCGACGACGCCGATGATGCGGTGCGCTTTCGCCGCGGCTGGTTCTTGGGCGATGGCACCGGCGCCGGAAAGGGCCGCCAAGTCGCCGGCATCTTAGTGGACAATTGGCTCAAGGGCCGCCGTCGCGCGGTCTGGGTGTCGAAATCCGACAAACTGATCGAGGACGCGCAGCGTGATTGGGCGTCCCTCGGCATGGAACGACTCTTGGTGACGCCGCTGTCGCGCTTTCGCCAAGGCACGACGATCCATTTGGCCGAAGGTATCCTGTTTACGACTTACGCCACGCTTCGCACCGACGAACGCGGCGAGAAAGCCTCACGCGTCCGTCAGATCGCGGAGTGGTTGGGCCGCGATTTCGATGGCGTCATCGTGTTCGATGAATCGCACGCCATGGCCAACGCAGCGGGGAGCAAGAGCGAGCGCGGCGACCAGGCCGCCTCGCTGCAAGGACGGGCAGGCCTCAGGCTCCAGCACGCGCTGCCCAATGCGCGCATCCTTTATGTCTCCGCCACCGGCGCCACCAACGTGCACAATCTCGCTTATGCGCAACGGCTGGGTCTCTGGGGCGGCGCGGACTTTCCTTTTGCCTCGCGCACGGAATTCGTCGAGGCCATCGAAGCCGGTGGGGTCGCCGCGATGGAGGTGCTGGCGCGCGACCTTAAGACCCTCGGCCTCTATGCATCGCGGTCGCTCTCCTACGAAGGCGTGCATTACGAACTCGTCGAGCACAAGCTTACCGACGAACAGATCCGCATCTATGACGCCTATGCGCGCGCCTTTTCCATCATCCACAACAATCTCGATGCGGCTTTACGCGCCGCCAACATCACGAGCGCAACTGGCACGCTGAACGGGCAAGCCAAGTCGGCGGCGCGCTCCGCTTTCGAGGGCGCCAAGCAGCGTTTCTTCAATCACCTCATCACCGGCATGAAGACGCCCACATTGCTGCGCTCAATCGAACACGATCTGTCCGCCGGGCACGCCGCTGTCGTGCAGATTGTCTCCACCGGAGAAGCGCTCACCGCACGCAGGCTTGCCGACATTCCGACCGAGGAGTGGGGCGACGTCCAGGTCGATATCACGCCGCGCGAGGCGATTGGCGACTACCTCCTCCACTCTTTCCCAGTCCAATTGTATGAGGCCTATTCCGACGCCGAGGGCAATCTCCTCTCACGGCCGGTCATGCGCGACGGTCAGCCTGTGTTGTGCCGTGACGCCGTAGCCCGACGCGACCGGCTGATCGCCGATCTTGCGTCGCTGGCGCCCGTGCACGGCGCGCTCGACCAGATCGTGCAGCACTTCGGCGCCGACATGGTCGCAGAAATCACCGGCCGCTCGCGCCGCATCGTGCGCAAGGGCGATCGGCTCGTTGTCGAAAGTCGCGCCGGCGCCGCCAATCTGGTCGAGACACAAGCCTTCATGGACGACGCCAAGCGCATCCTTGTGTTCAGCGACGCGGGCGGGACGGGTCGCTCCTACCACGCTGAACTCTCGGCCAAGAACCAGCGCCTGCGCGTCCACTACCTTCTCGAACCCGGCTGGAAAGCCGACGCCGCGATCCAGGGCCTCGGGCGCACCAATCGCACCAACCAGGCCCAGCCGCCGCTGTTCCGACCCATCTCAACCGATGTCCAAGGTGAAAAGCGTTTCCTGTCCACCATCGCACGCCGCCTCGACACGCTGGGCGCGCTCACGCGCGGCCAGCGCCAAACCGGCGGCCAGAATCTCTTCCGCCCGGAAGACAATCTCGAAAGCCCCTACGCACGCGATGCGCTGAGACAGCTCTATGCGCTTCTGGTTGCTGGCAAGGTCGAAGGCTGCTCACTCGCGAGGTTCGAAGAAGCGACAGGCTTGTCGCTGATGGATGCGAACGGCATGCGCGATGAGCTTCCACCGATCAGCACCTTCCTCAATCGTCTCTTGGCGCTCACCATCGACCTGCAGAACCTCCTCTTTACGGTGTTTGAGCAATTGCTCGCCGCCCGCATCGAAGGCGCGATCGCCGCTGGCGTCTATGATGTCGGCCTGGAGACTTTGATCGCGGAATCCTTCGTCGTCACGGATCGGCGCGCCATTCACACAGATGCAGCCAGCGGCTCGGAAACACAGCTCCTCACCGTGATGCGCCGCGACCGCAACCAGCCGCTCGCGCTCGAAGAAGCGCTCGCGCTGCAAAACTTGCGCGGCGCCGCACTCATGCTTAACGCGCAATCGGGCCGCGGCGCAGTGCGGTTGCCGGCGCCCAGCATCATGCTCGACGACGGCGGCGTCGAACGGCGCATCCGCTTAGCGCGACCCATGGAGCGAACGTCAATGGCGCTCGATGCGTTGGGTGAGACACAATGGCGCGAATGCGCCGAGGTCGCGTTCGCGCGCGCTTGGGAAACCGAACTCGCCACGATCCCCACCCATACCGAGAGCCAATTGCACATGGTTGCCGGCCTTCTCTTGCCGGTGTGGAAGCGGCTGCCGGCCGACGGCGCGCGTGTCTATCGGCTCACCACCGACGACGGCGAGCGCATCATCGGCCGTCGGGTTTCGAGAGCTTGGGCGGCCACGGCCGGCGCGCCAGGCGCTGCCTTGTCTTCCACCGATGCGCATGCGCTGTTGCGCGAGGGACGCGCCGTGCTCCATCTCGCTGAAGGTCTGCAGCTGCGCCGCGTGCGCGTCATGCATGCCCACAGGATTGAACTCCTGCACTTCTCCGGCGCCATGCGCGACCGTCTCACGGCTTACGGGCTCTTCCACGAGATCATCTCGTGGAA
>DPWD01000085.1:0-245 GCA_003526465.1 Hyphomonadaceae bacterium | reverse complement strand
AGGCCGAGGCCGTGTGCCGGCACTATCTCTCCACTGGCGTGCGGGAAGGGCGCGTCTGGCGCGTCGGCGATGTGCGCAACACGCCGGGCCGCTCGATGTATGTGCGGCTCGTGCCTGATCGCCTGGGCCGTCGCGCCGGCCGATGGACCGACTGCGCGACCGCTGAGTACGGCGATCTCTTGGATGTCATCCGTGAGAGCTGCAGCCTCGTCGATTTCCGCGACGTGCTCACCGAAGCGCGCCGC
>DPWD01000043.1 GCA_003526465.1 Hyphomonadaceae bacterium | reverse complement strand
GAGCAGATCGTCGGCGGCTGGCGCCAAGTGGGGCAAGCGGGCGCCGCGTTTCGAGCACTGCACGCCATGTTCATCGATGCGAGGGCGCACAGGGCCCGCACGCCGCTGCCTGCG
Organism: Hyphomonadaceae bacterium; assembly: GCA_003526465.1. Classification (GTDB taxonomy): domain Bacteria; phylum Pseudomonadota; class Alphaproteobacteria; order Caulobacterales; family Aquidulcibacteraceae; genus Vitreimonas. Next base: position 3,044 of record DPWD01000043.1, on the reverse strand, counting down.
CCGAAGGGACGAATCCAGCTGGAGCAGGTTGCCGCGCTCGCGCCGGATGGCCGCACAGTGTCGCTGCAGAACGCAAGCTTTGCGGCTGGCCCTGGCGAGATCGTTGGCGTCATCGGGCCAAGCGGCGCCGGAAAGACCACGCTGGCGCGCGTTCTAGCAAACGCGGCCGTGGTGAAAGCCGGCGCCGTGCGCATCGACGGCGCGCGCTATGCGGATTGGGAGGAGAAGGCGCTCGCTGCCCATATCGGCTATCTGCCGCAGCGGATCGACTTATTCGACGGCACTGTCGCTGAAAACATCGCCGCCTTCGTCACACCAGCCGATGCGATCGGCGAACCGGTTGGGCCAAAAATCGTGGACGCGGCGATACTTGCCGGGGCCCACGAGATGATCTTGCGTTTGCCCGACGGCTACGAAACCACGCTTGGCCCCTCCGGCGCGGGCATATCGCCCGGGCAGGCTCAGCGCATCGCCCTGGCGCGCGCTTTGTTCGCCAATCCTTGCGTCGTGGTGCTCGACGAACCGAATTCGCACTTGGACGCCGACGGCGAATTGGCGCTGGTGCAGGCGATAGAAGCCCTGCGGGCCCGCGGGGGCACTGTTTTCGTGGTCGCCCACCGGGCCGGCGTCATCAATGTCGCCGACAAGATCATAGTGCTTCAGGAGGGTCGGATTGTGGATTTTGGGCCACGGTCCGCGGTGCTTGCGAAGCTGTCGACAATGGGCAAAACTCCCTCCCCGGGTGTTGCGCTCGCGGGGGGGCAACCATGACCACGCAACGGAACGACTCTCAATCCGCCACGCGCGACGACGGGCCGTGGCGGGAGGGTCGGCTGGGTTTGGCGGCGATAGGGCTGTTCTTCGGCGTGTTCGGCTTGTGGGCCGCTTTCGCGCCGCTTGACGCCGGCGTCGTGGCGATCGGCGAAGTCAAGGTGGCCGGCAATCGCCAAGTCGTGCAGCACCGTGACGGCGGCGTGATTTCGCGCCTTGCGGTGCGTGAGGGAGATCATGTTTCCGCAAATCAGATTCTGATTGAGCTTTCAGCGGTGGAGCTGGCCGCGCAGGAACGTGGGCTTGCGGCACAGTCTATCGAGCTCGAAGCTTCTCGCGAACGGCTTAACGCTGAAAGTGGACGTCGCACTGAAGTACCCCGCCCACCGAGTTGGGACTCGCTTCCCCCGGAATACGTGGAACTCGCCGACGCGGTGCTGGCGCGCCAACAGGATGAGCTGGCGGCCCGCCGCTCGGCGATTTGGGCGCAAACCGGAGTGCAAGGCCAGCGCCAATCGCAAATGGGCGCTCGCATCGCCGGCTATCGCGAGCAAATCGCTTCGATCGAGCAGCAATCGGCGCTTGTGAACGAGGAATTGAATGGCCTGCGCGCGCTGCAGTCTGAGGGATTTGCCGCCGAGACGCGTGTACGCGCCGCCGAACGCACGGCGGCCGAGCTTGGCGGCCGGCGCGCGGAATTGCTCGGCTTGATCGAACAAACCCGTGAGGGCATCGGTGAATCCAGGATGCAATCGCTCTCGATCCGCGAGGACCGCTCGCAAATGATCGCGCAGGAATTGCGCGTGGTGGAGACCCAGCTGGCCGACGTGCAGCCGCGCCTGCAGGCCGTGCGGGTGCAACTTGAGCGGTCGCGTGTGCGTGCGCCCGCGGCCGGCCTTGTCGTTGGCCTCGCGGTGTTCAACGAGGGCGCCGTGCTGGCGCCGGGAGAGCGTATTCTCGAGATCGTCCCCGACCAGCAGGACATGATCATGCAGGTCAATGTCCGCCCGATGGACGCTGACAATGTGCGCGTCGGCCAGGTCACGAATGTGCGGTTGAGCGCGTTCGAGGGCCGGCAGATGCCCATCGCCCATGGCGTGGTCCACCGCATTTCGGCCGACCGTTTCGAGGATCAGCGCAACGGCGCGCTTTACTTCGTCGCCGAGATCCGGGTTCCGCACGCTGAGATCGAGCGTCTGTCGCGCACCACGGGAGGGGGACAGCTCGCGCTGGTCCCCGGCCTGCCAGTCGAAGCTGTTATCCCATTGCGTAAGCGCACCGCGCTCCAGTATCTGCTTGAACCGTTGGGCCAGACGGTTTGGCGCTCATTCCGAGAGAATTGAGGCCCGATCACCGCGGTTCCACGGGCGCCGCGGGTTCTTGCGGTGGCCCGATCCCTGCATGGACGTGGGGATGACTTAACACCGGGCAGGCGGTGACGGGGCATCGTACTCAGCAAGGCCGCATTGTGGATTTTGGGCCACATTAGGGGTGCTTGCGAAGCTGCCGGCGATGGGCAAGACTTCTGGGCTGGGCGTTGCGCTAGGGGGGACAACAATGACCACGCAGAGGATCGACTCTCAATTGCTGCTCGAACCGTTGGGTGAGGCGGTTTTGTGCTCATTCCGCGAGGATTGACGCCATGCGCAAATCGAATCTCATGATGGGCGCCATGTTTGTGGCCGCCGCAATCTCTACCCCAGGCTACGCGCAAACCCTGGAGGAAGAAACGCGCGCCACCATCGCCACCAGCCCGGTTCTTGGCGCGGAGCGCGCGCGGCTGGAAGCGGTGCGCGAAGCGCGCCCGCTCGCATGGTCGGAATTGCTGCCGCAGATCACGCTCGAGGGCAGCGCTGTGGATTACGACCGCAGTGAGTTCAATTCCAGGAGCCAAGTGCGCGAACTGCCAAATTATTGGTTGGCTTCCCTGCGCTCCTCAACGTTGCTTTTCGGTTCGGGGCGGGTTTGGGCTTCGACCAGGCAGGCGCGGGCGCAGATCGCTTCGGCGGTGGCGCTCTATCAGGACGCGGTGCAGAACCTCGCGCTCGAATTGGCGCAGGCCTATGGCGAGGCGCGTGCGGCGCGCGCAGCGCTGGAAGCGCAAGAGCAGACGCTGACAAACCTCCAGGAGCAGGAGCGCTTCGCCCGCGCCAACCAGCGCGAAGGCTTTCTCACCCGCACCGATGTGGCGCAGGCGGAAGCCCGGGTGGCGCAGGCGCGCGCCGGGCCGCACGATCAGATCACGCGTCACGCTCATCGAGCTCGCCGCAAGC
>DPWD01000044.1 GCA_003526465.1 Hyphomonadaceae bacterium | reverse complement strand
TCGATCGCGTCGCGCAGGCCGGCCCAGTCGCCGTCGAGCAAGCGCGTGGTCTCTGTCGTTTTGGGCTGCGCCAGCTCGGCGCGATACCAGGACGGCCCCTCCACCGCCGCGCGCACCGCCTGCGGATTTTCGCGCACCTCCTCGAAGAACGCGCGCCAGGAGGGATCGACGGAATGCGGATCGGCCAGATAGCGCGCCGCCATCTCCTCGACGAAAGTCGCGTTGGCGCCTTGGAGGAAACTCGTTTCGGCGAGCGCCTGGTTCGCCAGGCTGCGGGCGGCTTCGGCCATGGGGGAGCTGACCTTTCAGTTCGCGGACGCAACAGCGCCGCGCCGCCCCCTCTTAGAGTGCTTCGCGGCGGGAAAGTAGTGGGCGCGGACGCATGGCTGAAGCCCACGGGGGGCGACTATTCGGAATCCGCGTTTGGACATTTCGGCGGCAACATCGCGCCCGCGATAGAATACTCCGGCTACGACAACAGTGTGCGTCGCGTCATCGACCCGAAATATGACGGTTACAGCGCGCCGAAACCCAATTGCCCTAACGCCAGCCTGGATATCCTCCCTGAGGCTGCCCCCGATGGGGAGTGTCTGAAAGGCCCGCACAGAACTCGACCAGCGCATCCACAAAACGGCTGGCGATCCTAACGCCCGCCTTGCCCGCTATGAAATCTTCAAGCTGCGCGAAATCCCAATTCGTCTCCGGCGCAAAAACGACGCGATATCCGCCCACGGTCAGCGCCGAGCGACCAGAAACTCCCGCACATCGTCAGCACTCAGGCCACGCTCCGGCGCTGCGTCGAATGCCTGCAGGCGCCGGACCACGGTCTCGACATCGTCTTCGGTCAGCAAGTGCCCATCGAGGTAGGCGGCCATCTCATCGGCCAGCGCGTCTTGCTCTTCCGGAGGCAGGGTCCGCGCGCGTTCCATCAAGGCGTCCAGTTTGGTCATTGCCCAACCTAGCACGATGGCGACGAAATCTCCACACGCTGCGGCGCTGGAGGGTTGCCCTTTTCTTCCTGGCACGCACCGCGTAGCCTCCCGCCTGCATTAGGAGGGATGTAATGTTCAATGGTTATTTCGCGGGAATCATCGGCCGGGTCCGCCAGATAGCGCTTGTTGCCACCATCGGCGGCCCCGCGGCGGCTGGCTACGGATTTTACGACAGCAACGAAATTCGCCAGACCCTGCAGCGCGGCGCGGAGGCGACGGCCGTGGTCAATCACATGACCGAGAATCGTGGCCGCCGCGGTTCACGCTCCTACACCGCGAATGTCACCTGGCAGGACCAAAGCGGCGCCGAGCGCTCGGGTGACCTGCACATTACCGATGAATTCGCGCAGCGCTACATTGTCGGCGATAGCATAACGCTCTCCGAGGTCGTGGTGCGGTACTTGCCCGATAATCCACAGGCAAAGCCCATCGTCGCGGATGACGCCAATCTTCAAATGGGCGAAGACGATACACTGATCAAGCTCGGCGCCGGCGCCGGCGGCATCGGTATTCTGGGCTCAATCCTGCTCTTTCTCCGCGGCCGCAGAAAGCCGGAGGAGACGGCGGAGGGAGCGAGCTAGAGCTTCCGTTCAGGGCAGCGCCCTACCCCCGCAGCACTTCCGCCATAGTCCGGCCCAGCGCCGCCGGGTGCGGCGCGACGCGTATGCCTGCCGCCTCCAGCGCGGCGATCTTGCTTGCGGCGTCTCCCTTGCCGCCGGAGATGATGGCGCCTGCGTGACCCATGCGCCGGCCCGGGGGGGCGGTGCGGCCGGCGATGAAGCCGACAGTGGGCTTCCACCTCCCCTTCTTGCGCTCATCAGCCAGGAATTGCGCGGCGTCTTCCTCCGCCGAACCGCCTATCTCGCCGATCATGATGATGGCCTGCGTCTCCGCGTCAGCCAGGAACATCTCCAGCATGTCGATAAATTCCGTGCCCTTCACCGGATCGCCGCCGATGCCGACGGCGGTGGATTGGCCCAGGCCTTCGTTGGTGGTCTGGAACACGGCTTCGTAGGTGAGCGTGCCCGAGCGCGAGAGCACGCCGATTTTGCCCTTCTCGAAGATCTGCCCGGGCATGATCCCGATCTTGCATTCGTTGGGCGTCAGCACGCCGGGGCAGTTAGGCCCGATCAGCCGTGACTTGGATTTCTCCAGCCTCGCCTTCACCCGCACCATGTCGAGCACCGGAATGCCCTCGGTGATGCACACGATCAGAGGAATTTCAGCGTCTATAGCTTCCTCGATAGCCGCGGCCGCGCCCGGCGGCGGCACATAGATCACGGTCGCATCGGCGCCGGCGCGTTCCTTGGCCTCCACCACCGAATTAAACACCGGCAACCCAAGATGCGTCTGCCCGCCCTTGCCGGGGCTGACGCCGCCGGTCATGCGCGTGCCGTAAGCGATCGCTGCCTCGGAATGGAAGGTGCCGTTCTTGCCGGTAAAGCCCTGGCAAATGACGCGCGTGGATGCGGATACGAGAATGGACAAATTGCGACCCCGCGCTTGCTTTGCTGCGCTGCAGCGTCCTAGCGCAGGCGCCCACGATTGCAAGGGGCGCGCCCGGCAGCCCCCCCTGGACAGCGGCGCCCGTCGCGCTAGTGTCCGCGCGGCCCAAGGTGCGGGGCGAGGGGTAGAGGCAATGCTCAAAAGAATTTTCGCGCTTGGCGTGCTGGCGTTCCTGGCCGCGTGCGCCACGTCGGCGCCGAAAACTTTTTCCGGGCAGTTCACCCCGCCGCCAGCCAATTCGCGCGTGCTGGTGATGACACCCGACGTGCAGCTGTCAGTGCTGGGCGCGGCCGGCTTGGCTGAGCCGCGCCAGGATTGGTCGATCTCGGGGCGCGACAATCTCGCCCAGGCGATCGCGGCCTACGTCCAGGCCAAGAGCCACTCCACCAACGCGCTAGATCCAACCACCGCGATGGAAGGCCGCGTCGGCCAGATTATACGTCTGCACGACGCCGTCGGCAGCTCGATTCTCGCGATCAATTATGGGTTTGTAAGCGTGCCCACCCGCAACGACAATTTCGAGTGGACGCTAGGCGAAGGCGTGCGCGAGTTGGGCGCCGCCCACAACGCCGACTATGCCCTGTTCGTGAGGGGCCAGGGAACCTACTCATCTGGCGCCCGCATGGCGCTCGCTGTGCTAAGTCTAAGTGCGACGGGAGCTGGACAGACCGTTTTTTCCTCGCTCGTCGATCTGCGCACCGGCAATGTCATTTGGTTCAATAATGTCATCGCCGCACCTTCCCAGGACATGCGAACCCCCGAAGGCGCCGCCAGCTTGGCCGCAACTCTTATGCAGGACGCGCCGCTTTGAGGCGCGCCGCTGCACTCTTAGCTGCGTTCTCGCTTCTGGCGGCGCCAGGCTATGCACAAGAACCGGCAGCACTTGGCGCGTCTGCCGCTGCGCTACCCGCTCCTTCGCGCGCGCGCCCCGAAGCCGCCACCGACGAGGGCGGATTGTGGGCTTTGTCCGAGCGCGCCGAATTGCAGGCCCGCGCGTCCGGACAACTTGAAAGCGATCCCGCGCTCAACGCTTATGTCCGCGAACTCGCTTGCCGCGTAGCCAGCGAGTATTGCGGCGACGTGCGGCTCTATTTGATGAACCGTCCGTTCTTCAACGCACAGATGGCGCCAAACGGCTACATGGAGGTGTGGTCGGGTCTGATGCTGCGCGTGGAAGACGAAGCCCAACTCGCCTTCGTGCTAGGCCATGAAATTGGCCATTACGGCCAGCGTCACAGCTTGGAAACGCTGCGCACCGCGCGCGAGCGCGCGAATGCCGCGATGGTTGCGGGCATTGTGATAGCCGTCGCTGGCGCCGCCGCCGCGGCGAACTCGCCCAATTCCGCGCAATCGATTTCCGATGTCACCCGGGTTGCCGTGGATGCGGTCTATCTTGGCGCCATCGCCTCCTTGTTTGGTTTCTCACGCGAGAACGAGAGTGAGGCGGACCTGATCGGCTTCGACCGCGCGGTTGGGTCGGGCTACGATCCTGGCGCCGGAAAAGCCCTCTGGGCGAACCTTATCGCCGACACCCGAGCTTCGGACAATCCGGACGTGGTCCGGCGCGAAACCCGCGGCAGCATCTTCAATTCTCACCCCCTATCCGCCGACCGAGTCGAAGCGCTGACCACGCGCGCGGCGCAGGCGCAGACCGGCGGTGAAACGCATCGCGAGCGATATCGCGCCGCCATCCGCCCCTTCCTCGACCCCTGGCTGCGCGCCGAGCTACGCCGCCGCGATTTCGGGCAGACCCTCAATGTACTGAACCGCCTCGCCGCGCACGGCGAGGATTTAGGCAT
>DPWD01000082.1 GCA_003526465.1 Hyphomonadaceae bacterium | reverse complement strand
GGCGGGCGCGGGCGACAGCTTGGTCGAGCGTTGCGGCCGCCGCGGCGTTCAGGTTTGAGCGGTCCCATTCGAAATAGACCACGAACTGTGAGGTCGGGCACGCCGCCGGCGGGGGGATCGGCGTCGGTTCTGGCGCCGGCGCTGGAGCAGGCGCGACTGGCACCGGGGCAGGGCCGGCGAACTCGTAACGCAGGCCCAAGGTCACCGCGTCATGTTCGTAGCTGCCGGGCAGCGCGGAATATTCCAATTCGTCGGCCTCGAAATGGCGATAGCCGATGTCGATATGCATGCGCTCGCGCACTGGAATGGCGAGGCCCGCCATCGCCTGCCAGGCGAGGCTGGTGTCGTCCTCGCCGTTGGCATCGACCCTCACGAAGCCCGCGCCGATGCCGACATAAGGCTGGACCGGCCCATCGCGCATGATGTCGTAGAAGCCATTGATCATGGCCGAGGTCGCGCGCACTTGCGCTTCCGACGAAGAGTTGGAAATCCGGGCGCGGTTGGTGCGGCTGGCGAGTTCGCCGTCGGCGCGGAAGCCGTTGTCGAATGCGCGCCCCACGGCGACATCGAACATCCAGTCGTCCTCGAGTTCGACCGTGTTGGCGCTGGGCGAGTTCCACTCGGTCCACTCGGACTGGTAATCGCAGTAATATTCTTCGTAATAATCGCACGGCGAGTATTCGTCTTCCGGCACGGTCGCTTCGCCGTCGACGCTAAGGCCGATATCGGCGCGGCCATACCAATGTTCGCCGGCCTGGGCTGCGCCGGCATAACCGGCGAGCAGCGCCGCCACCGCGAGCGTGCTCAACAACTTGCGCATCGGGGATTCTCCATTTCATCAAAGGCGCAAGCGCGCCCCCCGCGCAAATTGATAGTTGCGCGCGCGCTCTATTCCAACCGCATCCACCCGGGCGGAGAAATTTGAGCGTGGACCGGGAGAATTCACGCTTAACGGCGCGGTGTAGTGCGCCGAATGCGCGAAAATTAAGTACAACACGGTCTTGCGCGCGATGTTGCCGACAAAAAAACGGACCCGGCGCTATGCCGGGCCCGCTGTTAATCAAGAGCCTCGATAAATTAGCGGAACGAGATCGTCACCGCGGTGCGGCGGTTGAGCGGCTCGCGCACGCCGTCGCGGGTTTGACGCGCAAGATCGGTCTCGCCCCGGGCCTGCACCGTCATGGTCGATGCCGACATTCCTCGCGCCACCATGGCGTCGCGCACGACGCCCGCGCGCCGCTCGGACAATCCCGCATTGTAGGCGTTCGACCCCGAAGTGTCGGTGTGGCCGACGATGATTGTGGCGGTGACGTTGCATTGGCGCGCGCGCGCCACCGCTTCGTCGATGGTCGCAATCGCCGCTTCGTTAAGGTTGGAGCGGTCCCATTCGAAATAAACCACGAATTCCGAGGTCGGGCACGCCGCTGGAGCTGGTAGTGGCGCTGGCGCCGGCGCGGGGGCTGGCTCTGGTTGCGCAACAGCGGCGGGGGCGGGCGCGCCGAACTGGAAACGCAGGCCGAGCGTGGCGGCTTGGTGGGTGTAATCGAGATCGCTGATTGGCCCGGACTCGAGGTCCTGGACATTGAAATAGCGGTAGCCGATGTCGAGCGAGAGACGTTCGCCAAGGGGTATGGCTACGCCCGCGAGCCCCTGCCATGCCCAATTGCTGTCATCGTCGGCGCCGGAATCGACCTGCGCGTAGCCGAGGCCAAGCCCGAGGTAAGGTTGGATCGCGCCATCGCGATTGAAATCGTAGAAGCCGTTGATCATCAGCGAGCTTGCTTCGACATCGGCGCCCGCGCCGCTGACCTCGTTTGTGCGATGGGCCAGTTCTGCTTCCGAGCGGAAGCCATTGGCGTAACCGAAGCCGACGCCCACGTCGGCCATCCAGTCGTTGTCGAGATCGGCGTCGGCGCTGAAGGTCTCTTCGCCGTCGAAGAAATCGCCCTCGATCTCGCCATCGACGCTGTAGCCCAGGTCAGCGCGGCCGTACCAGCCGTCCATGGCTTGCGCGCTCGCGCCGATGCTCGCCACCAACGCCGCCATCGCGAGCGTGCTCAACAATTTGCGCATCGATTTCTCCGTTTTTGGGGCGCGTGCTGCGCCTGCGAACGGAGGCCTAGCGCGTCAGGCGCGCGCGTCCAATCGAGCCCTCCCAAAAGGGGAATCCGTGCGCCCGTTGCACGCCACAGAGGTCAGGCGATCAGGACTATCTTCCCGGCATGCTCTCCCGATTGCAGCCGCGCATGGGCGGCTTCGGCGTCGGCCAGCGGGAAGGTCGAATCGATCACGGGCTTAACCTTGCCCGCCTCGATCCAGGGCCACACCACGCGCTCCACCTCGCGCGCCAGCCGCGCTTTTTCCGCCGCGGAGCGCGAGCGCAACGTTGAGCCGGTCAGCGTCAGCCGCTTCAGCATCATGCGCATAAGGTTGAGTTGCGCCTGCGGCCCTTGCAGGAACGCGATCATCACGCAGCGGCCATTGTCGCGCAGCAGATCGAGGTTCTTCTGCACATAGGGTCCGCCCACCATGTCGAGCACGACATCGCCGCCGCCTGCGTCGCGCAGCACGTTCTCGAAGTCCTCGCTCCGGTAATTGATGCCGCGCTCGGCCCCGAGCTTTTCGCAGAGTCTGCATTTGTCGTCGGCGCCAGCGGTGGCGAAAACGCGCGCGCCATGGGCCTTGGCCATCTGGATCGCCATCGTGCCGATGCCGGAAGCGCCGCCGTGCATGAGCAGGGTCTCTTTCGGCTTCAGCGCGCCGGCCTCGAACACGTTCGCCCACACCGTGAACACGGTCTCGGGCAAAGCCGCGGCTTCTGTAAGCGAAAGCCCTTTGGGGATGGGCAGCGCCGATCCTTCCTGGGCAATGGCGTAGGTGGCGTAACCGCCCCCGGTCAGCAGCGCACACACTTCGTCGCCCTCGCGCCAGCGGGACACCCCGGCGCCCACGCCTTCGATTGTTCCCGCCACTTCAAGCCCCAGCGTTTCCGGCGCGCCTGGCGGGGGCGGGTAGAGGCCAGCGCGTTGCATGAGGTCAGGCCGGTTAACACCCGCGGCGGCTACCTTGATCAGGATTTCGCCATGCCCAGGCTCGGGTCTCGCCACCACCGCCAGCGAGAGCGGTTGGTCGGGGCCATGGATAATTTTGCGCATGTTCGCTCTTTCTCCCGGTCCCGGCGCTTAAAACCTGGGTCATTCTGCGCTAAGCTGCAAGCAGGAGGAAAGGCCCGATGCTCGATGACGATCCCTTTGCGCCGCCGGTCAAGAAGGCGGGCTCGCTCGAGGCCCAGCTCGAGAGCGCCTCGATCGGGGATCTGGAGGATCGCATCGAACGCCTGCACGCGGAAATCGCGCTGTGCGAGCGGGCGATAGCCTCCAAGCGCGCCCAGCGCGCCGCCGCCGATTCCGTCTTCGGCGCGCGTCCGTCTTGAGTGCTGTGGATGCGGCCCAGCGCTTGCGAGCCTTGAGGGCCGATGACCGATAAGAGCCAAACTTCGCCAATTGACGCCGGTTTCACCGTGCGCCGCGCCATGGATTTCGCCAAATCCGAGGTGTTCGAGCGCACGTTCCGCGAGGGCATGGGCTTGGTCGAGGAGAGTGCGGCCTACCTCGACGGGCCCGGCCGGGCAGCATCCAAGCGGCTCTCGCGTGCGGCCGCACTTGCCTATGCCGGGGAGAGCATGCGCCTGACCACCCAGCTGATGCAGGTGGCGTCCTGGCTCTTGGTGCAGCGGGCGGTGCGCGACGGGGAAATCGCCTTCGCCGAAGCCGCGAGCGCAAAGTACCGGCTGATTTCGCGAGAGCCCAAGGCTTCGCCAGGGTTTGCCGGTTCGCAGGAACTGCCAGAGGCGCTCAAGGCGCTGATTGCGCGCGGAACCGCCATCTACGAACGTGTGCGGCGCTTGGACGAGACGATGTACAGCGAAGGCGGCGAAGCGACCGCCGGCAATGGCGTGTCGGATCAAATGGCGAAGCTAAACGCGGCGTTCGGACGCTAAGCCCTCAGCCTTCCTTCTTCTTCATGAAGCCGCCGAACTTGTCGTTGAAGCGCGAAACGCGCCCGCCGCGGTCGAGCAGGGTCTGGTTGCCCCCGGTCCAGGCCGGGTGCACCTTGGGGTCGATTTCGAGCGCCAGCGTCGCGCCTTCCTCGCCATAGGTCGAGCGGGTGCGGAACGTGCTCCCGTCGGTCATCTGCACGGTGATGAAGTGATAATCGGGATGGCCTTCGGCTTTCATGGCCTGAATCCTAAGTAAATCTGGGCAAATCCGGCTGCCCGGGAAACGGGAAGCGGGGCTGATAGCGGAAAGGGCCGCCAAGAGCAAGCAAGTGTCGCGGGGGTCGATCTCGAAGGGAGGCTGGACGCCGCCGCCCAATCACCCTATCTGCTGGCGCGCGACGCTAAGTCGCCGGGGCAAGTTGCCTTGGGTGTATAGCTCAGTTGGTAGAGCAGCTGACTCTTAATCAGCGGGTCACAGGTTCGAATCCTGTTACACCCACCACAAAATCAAATGTTTCGCGGCGCCGGAGTGGCCGTCATTGTGCGCAGTTCGAGCGCAGGTCGCTGTTTTTTGCCAAATCGCTGGATTCACAGCGCTGAGGCCGCCGCCTCGATCGCCTCGGACAGGACAGCGTCGGGCGTCGCATCGGCGAAGCGGGGAATATTTTCGCGCCTGGCTCGTAGTTAGCCTTGGCGAACCGCCGGTGCGACGTGCCGTGGAGCGAAAATCTTGTTTGATTCAAGTCTCGATGCCGGCGCGCGCGCGCTCGTTGAAAAGCTGCGCTCCAACACGGCGCTGATCGGTGTTATCGGCCTGGGCTATGTTGGGTTACCCCTTTCGCTGGCTTTCGCCGAGGCAGGCGCAAAGGTCTTGGGCTTCGACGTCGATCCTGAAAAGGCGCGGACGCTCAATGCGGGCGCCAGCTATTTGAAGCATATCGGCGAGGCCCGAGTGGCCGGGCTGGTCGCCGACGGCGTTTTCTCCGCGACAGCCGAACTTGATCGGCTGGCTGAGCCGGACGCGCTCTTGATTTGCGTGCCGACCCCGCTGACAAGCCACCAAGAACCTGACCTTAGCTTTGTAGAAGCGACCGCCAGCGCCATCGCCAAGCGGCTTCGCCGCGGGCAGATCGTCGTGCTGGAAAGCACCACCTATCCAGGCACAACCCGAGAGGTGGTGTTGCCGATGCTGGAACAAAGCGGCCTCACGTGCGGGCGCGATTTCTGGTTGGCTTATTCCCCGGAACGCGAGGACCCTGGAAATCTCGACTTCTCGACCTCGCGGATCCCGAAAGTTGTCGGCGCCGACGATCCCCAGAGCGGCGCGATCGCGGTGGCGCTTTACGAGAGTTTCGCTCCCAAGGTTGTGCCGGTGTCCAGCGCCGCGGTCGCCGAAGCGGTGAAGATCACCGAGAACATCTTTCGCTCGGTCAATATCGCGCTGGTGAACGAATTGAAGGGCGTTTACGGCGCGATGGGCATCGATATCTGGGAAGTCATCGACGCGGCTAAAACCAAGCCGTTCGGGTTCATGCCGTTCTACCCGGGGCCCGGTCTGGGTGGGCATTGCATCCCCATCGACCCGTTTTACCTCACCTGGAAAGCGCGCGAATTCAACGTGCACACGCGCTTCATCGAGCTCGCCGGGCAAATCAATTCGGCGATGCCCGAGCGCGTGGTGGAGGCGCTCGCGAAAGCGCTCGACATGCGGTTCAAGAAAGGCCTCAACGGCGCGCGCATCTTGATGATGGGCATGGCTTACAAGAAGAACGTCGACGATACCCGCGAAAGCCCGGCGCTGCGCCTGATCGAACTGATCGAGGCGCGCGGAGCGAGCGCCGATTTCTACGACCCCTATGTCGCAATCATCCCACCGACGCGTGAGCATCCAACCCTGGCCGGACGCGCATCGATCGAGTGGGCGCCGGCGCAAATTGAGAGCTACGATGCGGCCTTGATCGCCACCGATCACGACCGCGTTGATTATGCGGCGCTGGTTGAGTGCGCGCGCTTGATAGTCGACACGCGAAACGCCTGCGCCCGCGCCGGCGTCGTGTCGGAGAAAATTATTCCAGCATAACAACGCGCCGCAGATCACAACGGTGTAATTTTGCGGATGCGGGAATAATCCTCCCCGTCAGCCGTAATACTCCTGTCACATGTCTGTTATTTTCGAGGCGCGCATGACGCGAGTGTTGGTCTATTCTCACGACACGTTCGGGCTGGGCAACATCCGCCGCATGCTCGCCATCTCGCAGGCGTTGACCGAGGCTGACCCCAATGTGTCGGTGTTGATCCTCTCCGGGTCGCCGATGTTGCACGCCTTCCGCATGCCCCCGCGCATCGACTATGTGAAACTCCCATGCCTGGCGCGCGACACAGAGGGGGTCTACGGGGTCAAATACCTCAATCTCGATTACGCGGCGGCGCTGCGGCTCCGCTCGAGCCTGATTGTGAGCGCGGCGATCGAGTTTGCGCCGGATGTGGTGCTGATCGACAAGAAACCGCTTGGCGTCGACGGCGAACTGGAGGCGGCGCTCGATCTGCTCGCGGGTCAAGAATGCCGGCCCGAGGTCTACCTGATCCTTCGCGATATCCTCGACGATCCCGAGGTGACACAGCGGATTTGGGACAAGCACGATTATCACGGCGCCATTGCCAAGCACTATGATGGCGTGCTCGTCGCCGGATCTCCGAGCGTGTTCGATGTCGCCCAGGAATATGCGTTTCCAGCCGCGACGCGCGAAATCACCGAGCACGTCGGCTATCTGCACCGCCAGGCCGGTCGGAAAACGCGAGAAGAGGTTCGCGCAACCTTCGACCTCGACGGGCTGCCCCTGGTGCTCGTGCATGCCGGCGGCGGTGGCGACGGAGCGCCGCTGATCGAGGCGTTCATTGAGGGTCTGAGCGCGCGCGCCGGGCGTGCTCCGTTTTACAGCTGGATCATCAGCGGGCCTGAAATGGGAGCAGGCGACCGCGAGCGCGCGCGCGCGTCCGCTGCGACCTTGCCTCATGTTCGCTTTGACGATTTCACCGACGACATGTCGAGTTGCATGGCGGGGGCGGACGCGGTGGTCTCGATGGGCGGTTACAACACCGTGTGCGAGGTGCTTTCGCTTAGGAAACCGGCGCTGATCGTGCCGCGCAGCCGCCCGGTAAAGGAACAGGCGATACGGGCTCTCCGCATGGCCGATCGCGGCTACCTGGCGTGCATGCTCGACAGCGAAATGACGCCCGCCGCGCTTATCGCTGGCGCGATGCGCCTTACCATGAACGGCGCCGCCCAGGTTCGCGCCCGCCATGCGCTCCCGTTCGAGGGCCTCGACCGTATTGCGGACGTTGTATGCCGCCAGGCGCCGCTGCGGCCCCGATTGCAACGGAGCACGCAAGATCGGCGGGGCAGAGTCGCGGCGGCGCTATGAGCGAGCGGCCTGTCGCCATTCTGGTCAAGCGCTTCCCGAAGCTCTCGGAAACCTTCATCCTCAATGAAGTTCTGGGCCTGGAAGCGCTGGGGCGCTCGTTGTGCGTGTTCGCCCTCGAGCAGGCGTCGGACACCATTGTCAATGGCGCTGTCGCGCGCGTCCGCGCTCCTGTCGAACTCGTTGTGCAAGCCAGCATGAAGGATTGGGTTTGTGTGCTGGGGCGGCGGACGCAGCGTATCGTCGCTGGTGTTCGCGCGGCGGCCGCGGAGTTCGGAGCGCGCGATTGGCCCGCGGTGTCGCAGGCGGTGGCGTTCGCGGCGCAGCTGGTCCGCGCCGAAGTTGGTCACCTGCACGCCCATTTCGCCGATCGTCCGGCCGCCATCGCGCGCGTTGCCGCCGCTTTCGCGGGGCTGCCGTTTTCAATCTCGGCGCACGCCAAGGACATCTATCTGGAACAACCCCGGCGCCTGGCGCGGCGCTTGAGGCTCGCGCGCTTCACGGTCACCTGCACCGGCCACAACGCGCAATTCCTAAGAACGCTCGCGCCGCGCGCGAATGTGATGCGCGCTTATCACGGCGTCGATCTCGGAGCGCTGACCGCTGCGAAGGTCGAGGCGCAGTCTCCGCCTCTGGTGCTGAGCGTTGGGCGCCTGCGGGCGAAGAAAGGTTTCGATACTTTGGTCGCCGCCTGCGGAATTCTGGCGCGCGCCGGGCGAGCTTTTGTCTGCGAAATTGTCGGTTATGGCCCTGAAGAGGGCGCGTTGCGGCGTGAGATCGAGGAAGCCGGGCTCGCAGCGCACATACGCCTCCGCGGAAAAGTGCCGCATGAAGAGGTGATTGCGGCGATGCGGCGCGCGCGCGTTTTCGCGTTGCCCTGCCGCGTGCTTGACGATGGCGACCGCGACGGCATCCCGAATGTCATCCTGGAAGCCATGGCGGTGCGGACCCCCGTGGTGTCTACTCGAGTCTCTGGCGTCCCCGAAGTGGTGACCGAAAATGAAACCGGGTTGCTGGTCGAGCCCGACGATCCCGAGGCGCTGGCGTGCGCGCTTGCGCGTGTCCTCGACGACGATGCGCTTGCGGCGCGTCTCGGCGCGGCTGGACGCAGCGCGGTGGAAGCCCGCTTTTCACTCGACGGCGACATCACCCGCCTCGACGCATTGCTGGGCGCGAGCCTGCGGAACGATCCGCCCGCGCCGATAACGGCCTATATCCTGAAGGGATTTCCGCGGCTCTCCGAGAGTTTCATCTCGAATGAAATTCGCATCCTCGAGAGCATGGGCGCATCGATAGATATCTATGCGATCAAGCCAGGCGATGAGCTGGGGGCCGCGGCGCTCAGCGAGATTCGCGCACCCATCACCTATCTGCCGCCCATGACCTCGATCTCAGGCGTGCGGCTTGAGCGATGGCTGTTCGAAAACTTGCCGGCCTATTTCAGCGCTTGCGCGAGCCTTGCGTTGCAAGCCCCGCGCGCCTTTTTCGCAACGGCGGCGCGTGCGATCGCGATGACCCGCGCATATGGGGAAGCCAAATCTGGTGCGTTGCGCAAGGTGTTCATCAAGGAATTCCTGCAAGCCGCTTACATCGCGGCGCATATCAGAAAGCGCGGACAAACCCGACACCTGCACGGCCACTTTTGTCACGGCGCGACTACGGTTACTCAGTTCGTCAGCGAGCTGTGCGGTGTGCCCTACAGTTTCACCGCGCACGCCAAGGACATTTACGAAGCCAAGCACAATCCCGGCGACCTGCTGCCAAGAAAGCTCGCCGGCGCACGCTTCGCGGTGACATGCACCGAGGCTAATAGGGCGCACCTGCTGGAGAAAGGCTGCGAATGCGGCGGCTTGCACACCATCTATCACGGCCTCGACACCGAGCTGTTTTCCCCGCGCGTCGGCGTCCGCGATGGCGGCGGCCCGCCCACAGTGCTCTCGGTGGGGAGGTTTGTGGAAAAGAAAGGCTTCCTCGATTTGATCGAAGCTTGCTCGATCCTGCGCCAACGTGGGGTTGCGTTTCGCTGCAGGATCGTCGGCGAGGAAGGAGAAGCCAGCGCGGCGATGCGCGCGCTGATCGCCCGCGAGGGGCTTGAAGAGATCGTCGCGTTGTCGCCCCCCGCGCCGCAGCGCGCGCTGCGCGGCATTTACGCGGAAGCGGACATCTTCGCGCTACCGTGCCGGATCACCGCCAGCGGCGATCGCGACGGCATCCCAAATGTCTTGGCCGAAGCGATGGCGATGGAGCTGCCGCTCGTCACCACCGACGTGTCGGGCATCCTGGAGTTGGTCAGCGACGGCGTGAACGGAATGGTGGTCAAGCCCGGCGACGCGGCGGCGCTT
>DPWD01000314.1:6565-7148 GCA_003526465.1 Hyphomonadaceae bacterium | reverse complement strand
CGCCGCCTTGGGCCATGTCTGGCCGCCCACCCCCGCCCTGCCCGCCGACGGCGGCGACGCCGGCTTTGACGAGATCGACCGCGCTGATCTTGCCCTTCAGATCATCCGTCACGCCAACCGCGATCGCCGCCTTGCCGTCCTCGACGCCGACATAAGCCACCACACCCGAACCGATCTGTTTCTTGGCTTCATCAATCAAGCCGCGCAGTTCCTTGGCCGGCACGCCTCCGAGCACGCGCGCCAATACGGCAATTCCGACGATTTGCTCCGGCCCAGCCGGCGCGCTTTGCCCGCCGCCGCCGGCAAGCGCGAGCTTCTTCTTTGCATCGTTCAGTTCGCGCTCGAGTTTCTTGCGCTCCTCCTGCATCGACGTGACCCGTTCCGGCAGTTCCGCGAGTGGCGCCTTGAGGTTAGCGGCGGCAAGCTTTGCGAGCGCGGCCTGGCCCTTCAGATGCGCGAGTGCTGCCGCGCCGGTCGCCGCTTCAATGCGGCGAATGCCGGCGGCGACGCCGCCTTCGGAGAGCACCGCGAATACGGCGATGTCGCCCGTGCGCTTAACGTGCGTGCCGCCGCACAATTCGAC
>DPWD01000314.1:0-6549 GCA_003526465.1 Hyphomonadaceae bacterium | reverse complement strand
GTATTTCTCGCCGAACAGCGCCAGCGCGCCCTCCTCGATGGCGTTGGCCGGCGCCATTTCCTTGATCACGCCCTCGGCATTCTGACGGATGATTTCATTCACCTCGTCTTCGACGCGAGAGATTTCTTCGCCGCTCACCGGCTGGCCATGGCTGAAGTCGAAGCGGAAATACTCGGCCTCCACCAGCGAGCCCTTTTGCGTAACGTGGGGCCCAAGCACATTGCGCAACGCCGCGTGCAGCAAGTGTGTGGCGGAATGGTTGGCGCGAATTTTGGCGCGGCGCACGCGATCGATCTCGAGATTGGCTTTGTCGCCGGGCGCGATTTTGCCGCCCTTCAAGCGGCCGATATGCACGTGCAAGCCAGCGTGCTTCTGCGTGTCGTCGACGATGAACTCGCCGCCATTGTCGAAATGGATGACGCCCTGATCGCCCGCCTGACCGCCGCTTTCGCCGTAGAACGGCGTGCGGTCGAACACGAGCGCTGCCTCCGCGGGCGAAGCGAGCGTTCGTGTGGGCGCACCTTTTTCGACGATGGCCAACAGCGTAGCAGGCGCGGATTCGTTCTGATAACCCTGGAACTCCGTGGCGCCGCCTTGGTCGGCGAGCCTCAGCCAAACGTCTTCGCCAGCAGCCTCCCCAGAGCCCGCCCAGCTCTCGCGCCCCTTCTCGCGCTGGCGCTCCATGGCTGCATCGAATGCCTCTGTGTCCACTTCGAGGCCGCGTCCGCGCAGGATGTCCTGCGTGAGATCGAGCGGAAATCCGAACGTGTCGTACAATTTGAACGCGGTCTCTCCTTTGAGTTTCCGGCCCTTGCCGAGGACGGCGAGTTCCTCCTCCAGCAGCTTCAAGCCGTTGCCCAGCGTTCGGCGGAAGCGATCTTCCTCCTCGTGCAACTGTGCTTCGATCACGGGCCGCGCGCGCTTGAGTTCTGGAAACGCCTCGCCCATTTCCGCGATCAATGTCGGCGCCAGGCGATGCATCAGCGGTTCTTTCGCGCCCAGAATGTGCGCGTGGCGCATGGCGCGGCGCATGATCCGGCGCAGCACGTAACCGCGCCCCTCGTTCGAGGGCGACACGCCGTCCGCGATCAGGAAGCACGACGAGCGCAAATGGTCGGCGATGACGTTGTGGCTCGGGGCGCGCTCGTCTTCGGCTTTGGTCTTGGTGAGTTCCTCCGATGCCGCGATCAAGGTGCGGAAGAGATCGGTTTCGAACACCGAACCAACGCCTTGCATGACGCACGCCATGCGCTCGAGCCCCATGCCGGTGTCGATGGAGGGCTTCGGGAGCTTGTCCCGCCGCCCATCGGCGAATTGCTCGAACTGCATGAACACAAGGTTCCAGAATTCGAGGAAGCGGTCGCCGTCTTGCTCCGCCGAGCCTGGGGGTCCGCCCCAGATGTGCTCGCCGCGGTCGATGAAAATCTCCGAGCACGGCCCGCAAGGTCCGGTATCCCCCATCGACCAGAAATTATCGCTGGTGGCGATGCGGACGATCTTGTCCTCGGCAAGGCCGGCGATTTTCTTCCAGAGCAAGGCCGCTTCGTCATCGTCGTGGTAGATGGTGACGAGGAGCTTTTCCTTCTTCAGCCCATAGCCCTTGGTGATCAGCGTCCAGGCGGCGTCGATGGCTTCTTCCTTGAAATAATCGCCGAACGAAAAGTTTCCCAGCATCTCGAAAAAGGTGAGGTGGCGGGCGGTGTAGCCGACATTGTCGAGATCGTTATGCTTGCCGCCCGCGCGCACGCACTTCTGGCTGGTGGCCGCGCGCGGAAACGGCGGCTTGGACGCGCCCGTGAAGTAGTTCTTGAACGGCACCATGCCGGCATTGGTGAAGAGCAGCGTCGGATCGTCCTGCGGCACCAGCGGCGCGGAGGCCGGCGTTTCGTGGCCGCGGTCGCGGAAGAAATCCAGGAAATGACGGCGGATGTCGTTGACGCTTTGCATGTGGTCCCAGGCTATTCTCGCCCGGGCCAGTTGGGCCTGAGGCGCAAATCAGTCTTGGCTTGGTATAGGGAGCGCGGGCGAACGCGCCAAGGCGGGCACAGAAGGATCGCGGGCCTCCAGGCCCGCATCGGCACTACGGGGACATTGCGCATCTGAAGACGCGCGGTCCGGAGACGCCTATTCCGGGAACTTCACCGATCCGTCCGCGAGGATCGGCAGGTGCGGGTTCCAGGCCACTTCCCAGAGATGGCCGTCGGATCGGCGAAGTAACCTGAGTGGCCGCCCCAGAATACATCCTGCGCCGGCTTCACGATCCGCCCACCGGCGGCGTGCGCCTCGGCGAGAACGGCCTCGACTTGTTCCTTCTCACGCACATTGTGCGCAAGCGTCACGCCGCGAAAACCCGAGCCAGTTTCCGCCATTGTCGCATCCTCCGCGAGGGCCGCGCGCGGATAGAGCGCGAGCGCCAGACCTCCCGCTTGGAAAAACACAATGTCGCCCTGAATTGCCGAGGAGGCGCGAAAACCCATTCGCTCATAGAACGCCCGCGCCCGCGAGAGGTCGGAGACGCCTAAGGTGACGATTGAGACACGTGGCTCCATCGGCTCAGGCCGGAATCAGCAGGCGCACCAAGATCGCCACGTTCATCGCGAACACCGCGCCAATCATCCAGGTATGCAGCTTCACCGTCGCCTTGAGGTCCGACACCTCCTCGGCAAACGCCGCGCCAGACAACGCCTCAGCCGCCCTGCGCGCCTTCTCATCCGGCACGCCGGCGGACTTGAACGCCTCGAACACGTCGTAGTTCAGCATCGCCACACCCGCACCCATAGCATTGAACTCACCAAAACCGGAAGCAACGCTCTGTAATCCGCCGGCCGGCCCGGAGACGGGCCAGGGCATGGGGTCGGGTCGGCTAACGCCCCCGAACCGGCCGGCGAAACCTTAGCCCTCCGCGGCGTCTTTCTCTTCATCGCCCTCGGGCGGGGAATACATGGCGTCGGCGACGAGGCCCGACTTGGCGCGGATGGCGTCTTCGATCGCGGTAGCCACGTCCTTGTGTTCCTTGAGGAACCGGCGCGCGGCTTCCTTGCCTTGGCCGATCTTCTGGCCGCCATAGGCGTACCAAGCGCCGGATTTGTCGACCACGCCAGCCTTGACGCCGAGCTCGATCAATTCGCCAGTCTTGGAAATGCCTTCGCCGTAGATAATGTCGAACTGCACCTGCTTGAACGGCGGCGCCACCTTGTTCTTCACTACTTTGACGCGCGTTTCCGAGCCCACCACTTCGTCGCGTTCCTTGATCTGGCCGGTGCGGCGGATGTCGAGACGCACGGAAGCGTAGAATTTGAGCGCATTGCCCCCGCTGGTGGTTTCCGGATTGCCGTACATCACCCCGATCTTCATGCGGATCTGGTTGATGAAAATCACCAAAGTGTTCGACTTCGAGATCGAGCCGGTGAGCTTGCGCAGCGCCTGGCTCATCAGCCGGGCCTGCAGGCCGGGCAATTGATCGCCCATCTCGCCTTCAATTTCCGCGCGCGGGGTGAGTGCCGCGACCGAGTCGATCACCAGCACATCGATGGCGCCCGAGCGCACCAGAGTGTCGGTAATTTCCAGCGCCTGCTCGCCGGTGTCGGGCTGCGACACCAGAAGATCGTCGAGGTCTACGCCCAGCTTGCGGGCGTAGACGGGGTCGAGCGCATGTTCGGCGTCGACGAACGCGCAGACACCCCCGCTCTTTTGGGCTTCAGCGATGACATGCAGTGCCAAGGTAGTTTTGCCCGAGCTTTCAGGCCCATAGATTTCCACGATGCGGCCCTTGGGCAGGCCGCCAATGCCCAGCGCGATGTCGAGGCTGAGCGATCCGGTCGACACCGACTCGATCTCGACCACGGGCTTTTCGCCGAGCCGCATCACCGAGCCCTTGCCGAAGGCGCGGTCGATCTGGGTCAGGGCCGCGGCCAGAGCCTTCTGCTTGTCCGTTTCCATGTCTTTCTCAACAAGCTTCAGATTGGCCATCGTTCCCGCTCCTTAAACCCTGAGTCCAGCCCGGCAGCCACCGGACGCTTCCAGACTCATCTGTACCACGTTTGTTCTGGAACGCAAGGGGAACATAGGGAGGGTAGTGTCTCAGTTTGAATTTTCTCCTCGTGAGACCCGGCTTGGGCCCCCGAGGGCGCCACCCCTATTCCCTGCGCGCCCCTTGCCGCGCCAGTTCCGCCTCGAACGCCTGTTCCATCTCTCCGTTGAAGCGCAGCAGCGCGCCTGGATCGACGAAGGCGTTGACGTCGCCTGCGATTTGGCGGGCGCGCTTGCCCTTGAGGTCGAAGAAATTGCCGTGATTGGCAAGGAACACGTCGGCTTCGAACCCGCGCACGCGGGCGAACGTAGTGCGATACGCGGCAACCATGCCCGGATATGCCTCCGGCGCTAGCGACTGGCCCGCCACCGTTGAACTGCAGTGAAAGAACGCCGCGTGGCGCGCGCCATCGGCGCCGGCGACTGCCATGCTCCAGGACGTGCAGCCAGCCGTGTGGCCTGGCGTCATGTGGGCAACCAACGTGACGCCGCCAAGGGAAAGCGCATCGCCGTCGCCGACCACGCGGTCCACCCGGATCGGGGGAAACGCCATGCCAGCGGTGGGACCGTAAGCGATCGCACCCGCTTCAAGCGTGGCGCGATCGGCGGCGCTCGCCACCATGACGGCATCGCTTGCCCGCTGCAGCCCGGCCAGGCCCCCGGCGTGATCGATGTGGGCATGGCTGTTCAGCAAATATTTCACATCGCGAATATCGAAACCCAGCGCGCGTATGTTGGCGACGATTTGCGGGACGGCTTGCGCGATCGCGCCGTCGAGCAAAAAGTGGCCGCGCGGCGTAGCGATCAGATACGAACTCACCCCCTCCGTGCCGACATAATAGATGTTGCCGATGACATTGAACGGCGCGAATGGCTCGCTCCACCGCCCCGATGTGGCATACCCGTCAAGCGGCGCGCGCTCGGCGGCGTCGATAATTGCATCGCTTGCAAGCCGCTGCGGGGCGGCGGCTGTGGTGCAACCAAGCAGCGCGGCTAGCGCAAGGACGACGACGGCAGGCTTCATGCGCGCAGCATAGTCGTTGGCGCCGAAATCGCTAGCCGCCCACAACCATATCCACCGCCTCGCTCAGCACCACCCCTAGCTCTGCGTGCAGCACAAGATCGGCGGCTTCATCCTGCTCGGTCGGTTCGCGGTTGACGATCGCCAACCTTGCCCCCGCGCGCTTGGCGATCAGCGGCAGCCCGGCGGCGGGATAAACCACCAGCGAAGAGCCGAGCGCCAGAAACAAGTCGCACGCCTGCGCCTCATAGATCGCGCGCGCCATCTCCGCTTCGGGCATGGGCTGGCCGAACGAGATGGTGGCGGTCTTGATCAGGCCGCCGCACGCATCGCACTCAATATCTTCGTCCGCCTCCCAGCGCGGGCGCAATGCTTCCAACTCGTAACGCCGTGTGCAATCGAGGCACTTGGCGTAGCAGGCGTTGCCGTGCAGTTCGATAACGCGCTCAGCCGGGGCGCCGGCGTCCTGATGCAAATTGTCGACGTTCTGAGTGATCAAGGCCGAAGCTCGCCCATCGTTCAGCAGGCGCGCCACCGCGTGGTGGCCGGCATTGGGAGAAGCGCCGGTCCAGCCCGCGGTGCGGTTGAACACGCGGTCCCAGGCTTGCCGGCGCTTCTCGCGCGAACTGGTGAATTCCTGGAACGTGATCGGCTGCATCGTGCTCCACACCCCGCCCGGGCTGCGGAAATCGGGAATGCCGCTTTCGGTCGAGATGCCCGCGCCGGTGAAAATCGCGACACGGCGGGAAGCGGCAAGAAAGCTGGCGAGGTCGGCGGCGGACATGGGGGGCAACTTAGCGCGCTCCTTTGCCGGTTCCAGGGTGTGGGCTAAACAACCGCCATGAACCCATCCCAGACCGGCCTCCTCCTCTCCCAGATCGCGCTTGCCGCCACCGAGGCGGCTGCGGTCGCGTGCGCGCGTTGGCGCGGTTTGGGCAAAAAGAACAATGCCGACCAGGCCGCCGTCGATGCGATGCGCAAGAGCTTCGAGCACGCGCCGTTTTCAGGTACGGTGGTCATCGGCGAAGGCGAGATCGACGAAGCGCCGATGCTCTATATCGGCGAGAAGGTTGGCGCCGGCGGCGTCGCGGTCGATATCGCTGTCGACCCGCTGGAGGGCACCAAGCTTTGCGCCAATGATGCGCCCAACGCTATGTGCGTTGTGGCGCTCGCGTCCGCGGGCGGGCTGTTGCACGCGCCAGATATGTACATGGACAAGCTCGCCATCGGGCCTGGTTATCCGCCGGGGCTGATCGATCTCGATCTTACGCCCACGGAAAACGTGACGCGCCTCGCCAAGGCCAAGGGCGTGCCGGTGAGCGCGATCCGNNCCGCGACCGCCACGCCAAGATCATCAAGGAATTGCGCCGCGCGGGCGTCGCTATCCGCCTCATCCCCGACGGCGATGTCGCCGGCGTGTTCTGGACCACCGAAAGCGAACGCTCGGGCGTGGACATCTATTTCGGCTCGGGCGGGGCGCCCGAGGGCGTGCTGGCGGC